>JABDJM010000354.1 GCA_013002475.1 Saprospiraceae bacterium
GGATGAAGATTGTATCGACAGTTCCAGAAATCAATTGCGATCCTGTGTAGACGAATGGGCACCGGTTTGTGGATGCGATGGAAAAACCTACAACAACGATTGCGCCGCCTGGAATGCAAAATTAAAAGCCTGGAGTAAAGGTCCATGTCCTCCGGAGGGATGTATTGATGAATCCCAAATAGATCCGGACATGGCCTGCGCCAAAATATACATGCCTGTTTGTGGCTGTGATGGCAAGATCTATTCTAACGAATGTGAAGCCCGCCGAAATGGGCTTACCAGTTGGGATGAGGGTCCCTGCAAGCAATAAAAAAAGCCTTTGCCAAATGGCAAAGGCTTTTTTGTTAGCAGTAATTTTTGCTAGAATGGGCATCCCATACAAGGAACGACTCTTGGGTTCCTTTTTGCTGAGGATGACCGAACTACCTCTCCTACTTTTCCAACGATCCTAAACTCAGTCCTTCTGTTCAACTGGTGTTCTTTTTCTGTACAAGGAACAAGGTTACGACAATCGTTAACATTGACCTTTTCTCCATAGCCAATGGATACAAGCCTGGCTCTGTCAATCCCTTTTCGGGTAAGCCATCTCACTACGGAATTAGCCCTTCTCTGCGAAAGCAGATCATTGTAAGCATATGAACCTCTGGAATCAGTATGCGATCCTACCTCTACGATGTATTCAGGATTTTCTGTCATCAGCTCATGCAAGCGTTCAAGATCTCCAAATTCATCCTTCCTGATGTAGGATTGATCAAAATCATAATAGATATGCAGCAGGAATGTGATCTCTCCGTTATCTGTACTTGAGACCATAAACTCATCCTGAGGAACACCATTTTGATAAACGATATCTCCATAGGTTCCTGTAGCAGGCTGTCCGGATTGATCTACATAAACTCCTTTTTCAGAATCAAACCTTGGTCTGACTGGTACAATAGGATCAGGTTGAGTTACAACTGGATCTTGAACAACTGGATCAGTCGTTACAACCGGATCAGTCGTCACTGGATCCTGAACAAATGGATCAGTCACAACTGGGTCTTGTACGACGGGGTCGGTGATCATAGGATCTGTTGGAGTATTATCCACGATAGTTGTTCTCGTAGGCATCAGGTTCAAGCTGTTTTGGAAAATGATCCCTTCGGGCTCACCTCTGGTACAACTTTCAGCCTTATCCGATAGGTAATCCGTCTTAGTTGCTTTTACTGTATAGCAGCACTCAGGCTGTAGTTCAAACTTATAGTGACCGGATTCGTCGGTAGTGAAAGCTTGTGAATCTGACTGACAGTCATTCGTCAAAGTAACAAGCGCATCTTCTAAGGGCAATCCTGTCAATTGATCGAATACAACTCCTTCAATGGCAAATTCTACTTCTTTCTCCATTGGAATCTCTACAAAGACCTTATCCCCAAGTATGATTTCCTTGGTACATGCTTCCTCACCTGCGGGAAGATATCCTTCCATACTCGCAGTGAAGTTGCAGCAAAGGTTCATTTTTTGATCAAGATGGACCTTGCCTTCTTCATCGGTTGTAAAGGTCCTTTCCTTACAATCTTCCGAAACCGTGGCACCCATAATAGGCTCCCTGGTTGCGGCATCATATACAAGCACCTCCACTGGCGTGGCAATTTTTCGGAAACTATAAATATCATCTCTTCCAACTCCTCCAGGCCTGTCCGAAGTAAAATGCCCGCAAGTTCCTGTCTCATTTGCAATAAGGCCAAAGTCATCATAGGTTGTATTGATCGGGTGTCCGACATTTTCAACCATACCCCAGGTATCAGTTCCCTGATACATCATATAATAGATGTCAAGGCCTCCAAGACCTACATGTCCATCTGATGAAAAGTATAATTTGTTCTCACCCTGAAAGGATGGAAAAATCTCATTTCCTTCCGTATTTACATCTGGTCCAAGATTCATTGGTGGTCCCCAATTTCCTCCTTCTCGATCAGAATAATATAAATCCATACCTCCGTATCCTCCAGGCATGTCTGAAGCAAAGAAAAGTCTTGCGCCATCCGGCGTCAAACTTGGATGGGCTACAGAATACTCATCGGAATTAAATGGCAGGCTTTCCAAATCCGTCCAGTTAGATCCTCCATCATTGGAATTGGCAGTATATACTTTTAGCATAACGGTGCCATCATCGGATTTTCCCACTTTCCCTTCAGAAAAGTTATTCCTTGTAAAGAAGATTGTCTTTCCACCATTTGTAAAAGTGACTGCAGCATCGTGGAACTTTGAATTGATGTTATCCGAAAATTTTCGAGGACTTCCATATTCATAGTTTCCACAACCTTCATCAGAAGGCATTTCCTTAGCATCAACCACAAACAATTCGTTAAAGGGATTTCCTGTCCAGGCATGTGTTCTTTTTACCAGGGAACCTTTTTCTCTTTCAGAGGAAAATACAATTTGGCCAGCTTTATAGGCGGGAGAAAAATCATCCAGATTTGAGTTGAACGAAGGATGTTCAACTTCATAGATGTCTCCATTTTTTGTCATTAACTCTTCCTGGTAATCACAGGCTTTCACCAAAAACTGCCCCCTGGCATCTCCAGGAACAGCCTCTACATAATTTTGATACCACTCCTTGGCCAGATCACACTTTCCGTTCTTTTGAAGTGCCTGCCCATAATAGAGCATATTCAAAGGATTAGATTTATCCGATTGAACAACCTGTCCGTACCAGTATTCCGCATTTTGGGAATCATTGATCTTACGATAGGCAGTTGCAATGTTCAACTTTGCCTCAGGATTGTCCTCATGTTCGAGAATCTGGTTATACAAGGCGATTGCCTCAGTGTAATCCAGGTTGTCCATTAGTTGCTGGGCCCTTTTTACTTTGGACAATTGTCCAAAAGATAACCCAGAAAGGAGGATCGAAAAACAAAGGGTTATTGCCCACTTTTTGGTATTCATGTTCCTAGTGTTTTTAAAAGCGAATAAAGGATTATAGGAAGTATTCTTTTTCATTTTGTATTAGAAGTATCGTGGTGTTACTGTTCGTTTGGTGGTATAGTTAAACTCATAACCCAACATGATCTCAAAGGATCCACCGGCCACCGTTTGCAGTTTTGTTAATGTGTAATCATATGCGGCTCCGATCCGCAATCCATTCGTCAGGTAGTATGAGGCCCAGATATCTGCTGAGTCAAAACTACTGGAGTCATCAATGAAGACTTCAAGGGACGATCGAAAGGATGCCCCAATCCATAGAGCCTTATAGAAGAGTACCGAAACGTCAATATCAAATTCTGTCGGCGCTCCTAGTTGTTCGAAGTTTTCGTCCTTGTTGAATTTAGAGAACATCCCCACATTTTTGATCAATAGGCTAGGTTTTAACACTATCTGTTCTCCTCTTAGGGGTATTGCAACTCCGGTACTAAAGAAGTAGTGCCGGTATTGTTTTGCCCACCTTTGGGTATTTATTGGTTCGTCCTGCAAATCATATTCTATTAACCTTGGGCTTGCAGCCCCTACATAAAACTTATCTGAGTAATAGTAGACTCCAACTCCAAAATTTGGAAGTAGGAAATTGGGGTTAGCATCCGAGAATGCAGGATCATCAGGACTGAAAAGATCCAGTTTTGTCCAATCTGCGGCCCAATTGGTGATTCCACCTTGGACTCCTACCGAAAGCTTTCCATTTCCCATTGGGATCCGATATGCATAGGCTAGGTTTGCTGAGATGGTATGGGTCGGCCCGATAACATCGTTAACCGCCCAAAAACCGAGGCCAATCCTGTCCTTGGGTAATGGCGTATGAATAGTGAAACTCTGTGTATTGGGTCCACCTTCAATATCCCACCATTGGGTCCTGTGAAGGACTCCCAAGGCCATGTGGTCCTTAGCTCCTGCATAGGCAGGATTGTAGACAAGGCTGTTAAACATATACTTGGTGAACATTGCGTCTTGCTGTGCAAATGAAAGATTGCTGAAGCAAATGCTCACCACGAAAAGGATTATGGTCTTTCTCATTTTGATCTTTTTGTCCCTTGAATTCTGGTCCTTATGGGCAGTTTTATTCATGCCTAATGGCCTAATAATGGTTTATTTCAAAGATTATGCTACATTTTACCGGTTCATGTAAATCCAGCCTGAAGTGTGAGCCCCTTCCCCATCGTTAAACAGGTAGTAATAGACTCCCTCAGGTAGATCTGCACCTTGCCAGGTCCCCCTCCAGTCGTTCTGATAATCAGAGGCTTCGTATACTTCGGTTCCCCAGCGATTATATAGTACAAGGGAATGGTCAGGGTATTCCTCCAATCCCTCTATCCAAAGAGTTTCGTTTTTACCATCTCCATTGGGTGAAAATCCGTTTCTGACTAAAAGCCCTTCAACCTGATTTCCACATTCGATGCCTATCAACACTTTCGCCTGATCACAGCGGTCCTCAATGCAAACTTCGTAGATAAGAGAATCGACCATATCGCAGGCATTTGAAAGAGGTTCATACTCAAGACTGCAATTTTCCATATTGGCAACTACAGAACCTGCATAGGGTCCTATACCTCCCTCAGCAAATGGTAATACCCGAAAACTTGTAATATTCTCGGTATCAACATCATTGCTGCAAACGTTCAGGAAATTGGTTTGGCCTACTAATGCAGTAAAAGAATCATCCTGGGGCTGAGGCACCGTTAGATCCATTCTTGCTAAAACCATTATATCCAGTTCAACGGTATCACATACCCCTTGGGAATCGCAAAACACAAAGCAGTTATATGAACTCCCTGGTGTATTGGCAGAGACTTCAAAGCAATTTTCGGTATCCAGATAAACCACGGAAGCTGCATCACCCTCTGTGCAAAATTCTACAGGGGATCCTCCCACACCGGCAAGTTCAAGGTCCTCATGACACAGATTAACCATCTGGCCTTCTTCTACTTGTGCAGAGATCAGTTCCGGGACCGTATTTTTTACAACCACCTCAAAGAAGATGGTATCCATCATTCCATTATCGTCCTGAGCCTCAAGACATCCACGAGAATTTCCGACATTAACTCCCTCGTACAAAATGCATTTCTTGTTTGGGGAGACAGTCCAATTGACAATTGGAGGAATCTCACCACCACAGATCTCCCTTACTTCAATTACCTGACCTGTGAGATCAGGAAAGATCAAGCTGCAGTGCTGCCCCGTCATCCCATAGTATATTTCATCCCGCATTGTTGTGGGAGCTTCATAAGTCGAGACAATAATGTTTGCAGACTCACAAACTGATCTATCGGCATTGCAAAAATCAATACATATTGTATCTCTCCCAGGAGCCGCATAACTGATAATGTTAATACAACCGGCTTCCACATCGACTGTGTAGGTGATCTGGTCCTGGCTAACTTTTTCACAGGTGATTTCAGCAAGGCTGGGTTTATTTCCCCGAAAGGCATCCGTGTCGATACAGTGGGTCTGAAACCCATGGATCGGAAGGCTATAAAAGGTGTACTGGCCCCATACCGGATTGGCAATAAAAATCACGGCCAAAAACAAAATGCTTTCAGCCAAGGCTTTGGAAAACCTAGCATGTTTAGAAAAGGCTATTTCTAATGCCATGTGCATTATTTTGAATGTTTTGAGTTTAATGGCTTGAATTTCAGGGGCTTTGGAGAAGTACTTTCAGGTATTGGGTGAGACAGACAATTGAAATATGAATGCCTGGATTCACAGGCTTCAAAAGCCCGAAAACCATGCCAAAGACCCTTGAAAAAGGGGCTATCTGATCTGTGAGAAAGAATTATTAGGGAAAAACACTATATGAGCTCTGGCTAGACTAGCAGATCCAGGATAATCAGTCCGCAGAAAATGATGCTGGCAACTCCATTAGTGGTGAAAAAAGCCAGATTCACCCTGGAAAGGTCTTTTGGGCTCACCAGGCTGTGTTGATACACAAGCAGGGCTGAAAAAATGAAAAGAGCGGACCATTGAAGCATCCCAACCCAGGGAAACAATTCAGGGAGTTGATAAGCCGCCAGGGTAGAAAAGATAACGGTCAGTACATGAAAGAAAACTGATATCCTTAGTGCATTCTTTTTCCCAAATCTTGCAGGGATAGAACTGAGGCCATGTTCATTATCGAATTCCTCATCCTGAAGAGCATAAATAATATCAAATCCTGCCACCCAAAATATGATCGCCAGGGAATAAAATACAGGTAGGGGATGGAAATATCCGGTCACAGCCAGGTAGGCTCCTATGGGAGAAAGGGATAAGCCTATTCCCAGGATCAGGTGACACAAGGCAGTGTATCGTTTGGTCAGACTATATCCGCAAATGATGGCAAGCGCAACCGGAGATAGCCAAAAGCAAAGAGGGTTAATAAACCAGGTTGTGCCGATAAAAGCCAGGCTATTAATAAGGATAAAAAACAAGGCAGATCTTTCCTTTATAAATCCTGCGGGAATCTCCCGCAGAGCTGTTCGAGGGTTGAGCGCATCAATATCCCGATCTACATATCGATTAAAGGCCATGGCTGCTGAACGGGCAAAAACCATACAGAGGATCACCTTTAACAGCAGGAACGGATCTAAACCCTTCCCCATTACAAGCGTACCCAAACAAAATCCCAGCATCGCAAAGGGCAAAGCGAAAATTGTGTGGCTAAACTTAATTAGGGATAGGTATTTCTTCATGATCCTTCCTTAAAGGTATGAAAAAGCCCCTTCGACAATTCAATATCGAAGGGGCTGTATTTAAATAATACGATTTTTCTTATTGCGCTGGAGCAGAAGGTTTGATCGGTTGGGTTTTAATACCAGCCGCATCTCCTTCTGGAGCGTTGATCTCTCCTTTAATGGTAAGGAAGGTCTGTGGAGGATCAGTATTAGCGGTAATAGTTACACGCTTAGACTGCTTTCCTTTCTTTCCTTTAGAGTCAAACTGAACTTTGATCTCACCACTTTCACCTGGCATAACAGGATCTTTTGGCCATTGTGGAACAGTACATCCGCAGCTACCTTTAGCATTTGAAATAATTAAAGGCTCGTCTCCGGTATTTTTGAATTTGTAAAGGTGAGTAACCTTCTCTCCTTGCTCTACGACTCCGTAGTCAAATTCTTTTTCTGTCCAATCAACGCTTGTACTAGGACCGGCAGGTACTGCTGGCTCGGCAGCTTTTGTTGCATTGGCTGCAGCCTTATCGTTTGGTGAAACATCACCAGAAACGGAAGTAATGCTTTGGCGAGCTGCTTCCTTTACATCAGAATCAGAGCCACCAAATAAGCCATCAAAAGCACCGGTAAGGTTCAAGACCAAAAGCACGGCAACAACACCTAACAGACCAAGTTGAATTTTTTTAGAATTGTCCATCTTTAGAATTATGGTTTAAAAATTAAAAATGAATCCCCAAAATGAGGCAAACGGCCTGCCGGGATTTATGCTTCAAAAATAAACAGGCCTAGTTGGAGGCGCTGTTAATGGGATGTTAACGCTTTTCAAAGGATTTGGTTGCCCTATTATTGCTTTGACTTACAAAAGCTTAGGAAGGATTCTGCATCCAGGCAGCAAGGGCAATCAAGGGCTTGCAAACCACCCTTCCTGGCTGCAGCAATTCCCCATTTGATATCCTCTATACCTCCCAGGCTGTGGGCATCCGGGTTAACAGAGATTTTCACGCCTTTTTCAAGGGCATAGGGTATCCATTGCCAATCCAGATCAAGCCGCAAAGGGTTGGCGTTAATTTCGATGGCTACTCCGTTGGCTGCGCAAGCATCGATGATCTTCTGATGATCTAGCGGATATCCTTTTCGGCTCAAAAGAAGCCGCCCGGTCGGATGACCCAGCATCGTAGTATATGGATTTTCAACAGCTGCAAGCACTCTTTTGGTGGCCTTCTCCTGGTCCATCTTTAGATTTGAGTGGACAGAGGCAATGATAAAATCAAAACCCTTTAGGTAATCCTCTTCATAGTCCAGGCTACCATCTCCAAGTATATCCGACTCGATCCCCTTAAAAATGACAAAGTCATCAAACTGCTGATTGAGTTGATCTATTTCCCGCCATTGCATTTCCACACGCTCTTCTACAAGACCATCGGCGTAAAAGGCAGACTTTGAATGATCCGTGATTCCCAGGTATGAATAGCCAAGCTCCCTGCATCTGTTAGCCATTTCAATCAGGGAATTCAATCCATCCGAATAGGTACTATGGGCATGGACAACTCCTTTGACATCTTTTTCTTCTACCAGATCTAACGTGGACCCGTCAAGTATTTTTTGACCGGGGCTAAGTCCAGGTGAAGCAAGATCTGTTTCCCGAAGTTCCGGAGCAACAAAAGGCAATTTCAGGCTTTCAAAGACCTGCTCTTCAACTTCCAGGTCTTCAAGTTCTCCCTCCCCCTTCTCGAGACAAAACTGTGTAAAGGATTCCGGGTTGGTTGATTGAAACCATCGGGTCCCAAAATCTTCTGGTTCCGACAAATGCAATCGAATCTCCAATCCAGCTGGTGTGCTAAGCTCCCAATATGAGTCTTCTTCTTTTACCATTTGGATTTCCTCCCCGTCCGCAAAATCGTATGGCGACTCTGCGGTTGTAATCAGGTCAACCTGATCTAAAACCGGACACAGCCTCCTGATCTCCCCAGTTAATTCATGGCGTTCATCAGGATAGAGATCGTACAATTTGTCCAGCAGTTCCTGAGCCAGGGGAACCAGGGTGGCATAATGGTAACTATCCTTGGATTGCATGAAGTACTCCAACTGTTCTCTTAGGGAAGTTTGCGATTTCGCGCCAAAGCCTTTTATATCAACGAGCCTGTTTTCATGGCATGCAAGCAGTAATTCACCCACATCTTCGATCCCCATTTTTCGCCAGATCACTCCGATCTTTTTGGGACCAAAGCCTTTTACTTTTAGCATTTGCTGAATTCCTGCAGGGGTTTCTCCCCTCCATTTATCCAAGAGGGCCATGGTTCCGGTTTCCAGCATCTCCTGGATCTTCCCGGCAATGGCTTTACCCACTCCCCTTATATTTTCAAGCTCCTCTTTTGACATTTCACTCAGAGGATCACCCAATTTTCTGAGAAATCTGTAGGCGTTCTTATAAGAGGTAACAGTAAAAGAATTTTGATCATGCAACTCCATCAACCCGGCCAATTCTGAGAAGGCAAGGGCGATTTCTTTGTTGCTTAGAGACTTTGCCATTTATTGAAGGTCGGCAATTGGTTTAAAAATCCTT
>JABDJM010000361.1 GCA_013002475.1 Saprospiraceae bacterium
GGTTTTCACGCAAAGGATCCTCTTCCCAAAGTGGGTCAAGACCACACAGAAGATAATAGGAAGCTGGATGAAGTTTTGCAGAACCATCTATGAAGGGATCCACTCGGCCGTATTTGAAATTCGCCCAGACAACATAATTCCACAGATCAGTGTCCACGAAAAGGAATTTGTCCGCCTTTGGCCAATAATCATAGATAGATTGCAAGTGGCCCTTAGCCATCTCCCGTAGGTCCGATTCAGAATAAATACCATCCCGTTCATGAAGGTACTCACGGGCAAATTCCGGGACCCAGGGCTCCTTATAATGCTCCGCCAACATCCGGCAAAGAGTTGTTTTTCCGGTGCTTTCGGGTCCGGTGAGAACTATAATTCTGGCACGTTTGCTATTCACATCAGGTCCTTAAAAAGGGAATACGAATTTCAAGGTATTATAGCTCTTTTTAATATATTTTCTTGAACCTTGATAAGCATTCCTGTACCTTGTTCAAATAATGTACACCCAATAATGCACGACATAGAACCTTTTTTCAAATGGAGGGAGAAGTATATCTCCTCAGAGGATAGCAAGAGTCCTTACTATGGCCGGGTGTATGATGAGTTTACCTTTTCCAAAAAAATCTACAACTATTTTATCCATCCCCAATGGGATGAGTTTGGATCAGCCACCCTATATCTGAAAGTATTATTCGCAGACTACGCTGAGGGATTTGCTGTTATCGAATTGATCGGGGAATGGAATGACTGCATCGGAAATGATATCCGGTTTTTAAAAAGAGACCTGGTGGATCAACTCGTGGAAGAAGGGATTTACAAGTTCATCTTTATTGCCGAGAATGTGTTGAACTTCCATGGTAGCGATGATTGCTATTACGAGGAGTGGTTTCATGACATTATAGAGGAGGATGGCTGGATTGCCATTATCAACACTGAAAAGCATGTGAAGGAAGAAATGTATGAAACCCGCCTAAATCATTTCATCCATTTTGGAGAACACCTGAACGGGTTAAATTGGAGAAAGATGACCCCTAAAAGTTTATTACTTTGGGTCGATCAAAAACGTTCCCTTCAAATAAAGGCCCTCGGTTAATGGTTCACAGATCTGGTTTCGTAAATATTATTGGCAGACCTAATGTAGGTAAATCCACCCTGATGAACGCACTTGTCGGGGAAAGGATGTCTATCATCACCAATAAACCTCAAACTACCCGACATCGAATTATTGGGATACTAAGTGGTGAGGATTTCCAAATTGTTTTTTCCGACACCCCGGGCATGATCAAAAAACCTTCCTACAAAATGCAGGAGGCTATGAATAAATTTGTCCTCAGCACTTTTGAGGATGCAGACTTATTCCTGTTTGTAACAGATCCAAACGAAAGATACGGGGAGGAGGATCCGTTCCTGGAAAAGCTTAAACAAGCTCCTGCCCCACTCTTTATTTGTTTGAATAAGGTCGATCTTCTGACTCAGGAGGTTGTAGTGGATCACATAAAATTCTGGGAAGAAAATTTTCCAAACGCTTCAATTTTTCCAATCTCCGCACTGGAAAAAATCGGGACAGAGGGGATGCTGGAAAAGATCCTTGAACAGCTTCCGGAAGGACCTGAATATTATCCAAAAGATCAATTGACAGACCGGCCCGAAAGATTCTTCGTGACCGAGATCATCCGGGAAAAAATCCTTGAATTATACAGAGAAGAAATTCCCTATTCCTGTGAAGTTAAGATCGAATCTTTCAAAGAAGGAAAAACATCCAGAGATGAACCGATCGTTCGAATATCAGCTTTGATCTTCGTAGGCAGGAAATCTCAGAAAAACATTTTGATTGGACATCAGGGTTCTGCTATTAAAAAACTAGGAACCCTTTCCCGAAAATCTATCGAAAAGTGGTTGGAGACTAAAGTCCATTTAGAGCTTTTCGTCAAGGTCAGAGATAATTGGAGAGATGATGAGCGAAGTCTTTCCGGATTTGGCTATCAGTCCTGATTTTGCTGAGTCGAACCAAAAAATTTGACAAAGCCTGCTTCTAACCCTACTGAGTACAAATACTCCTTTATAGGGGCTCCGGCAACTAATCTTGTGAAATAATACCTTCCACCAGGCTGTGCATAGATCTCCACATCATCCCAAATCCGGAATGAAATACCAAGGCCTAGGTCTAGTGAGAGATTTATTTTTCGGAAATCATCCACTACAAAAAAGTTTGATCGCTTAAAAACATCCGTGGTTTCGGTGGATCTTGTTGATGAATAATAGCCGGCGGCAATCCCTCCTTCTGCATAAAACCGAACCTTGCCTTCACCAAATGTCCTCCGGATTCTCGCCGGGATGGTTAACATCCAATAATCGTAGTGGAACTGTGATTCGTGAGGAAGACTAGGGTCTGGCGTATATTGACCGGTTTCAGGGTCTACCTCTGAAGGCCAGAGGAGGTCATCAAATTTCTTGTCCCGATAACCCACCGAAGACAGCTTGAATCCAGAGATCAGGGCAAGGTTTTCGGAAATATTATACCTATAGTTGATCCCATACTGATAGTTTGCTTTCCCTTTCTCAACCGTTCTTTTGTTGAAGATAAATTCAATAGTAGGGTCGTCGCTATCATTAATCAAGAATCGGTGGGTGTAGTCAAATCCACCCATAAGACCGATTCCATGCTTTTGACCTATCAAATAGGAAAATGACCCTAGAAAAAGAGCAGCAGCCAGTAGAATGTTTTTCATGATTTCCTATTGAAAAGTTCTCTTGCCAAAAGGCTTTAATTATCCGTAAATTTGCCCCCAGTTTATTACCAAATAAAAGAACGCTATCGCAAATATCATCGCCATTGTAGGTAGACCAAATGTAGGGAAATCTACTCTGTACAATCGTCTGATCGGAGAGAGAAAGGCCATCATTGACGACATTTCGGGGGTAACCAGAGACCGAATGTATGGTAATAGTGAATGGAATGGAAAATCCTTCACTGTTGTTGACACAGGGGGTTTTGTTGAAGGATCGGATGATGTCTTCGAGAAAGCCATCCGGTCTCAGGTCCGTATTGCCATTGAGGAGGCGACCTGCATCATATTCATGGTTGATGTTGCCACGGGGATCACAGATCTCGATGAGGAGGTAGCACAGTTATTACGCAAATCTGAAAAGGACGTTTATCTGGTGGTAAACAAGGTGGACAACAATGCCCGTTTGCTTGAGGCAAATGAATTCTGGAGCATGGGTTTTGATAATACCTTTTTCGTAAGCAGCCTTACCGGGAGCGGGACGGGTGATCTGCTTGATGCTGTTGTAGAAGGTCTTCCGGAAGAGCAACCTCTAGTCAGCGACCTTCCAAAGTTTGCGATCCTTGGGAGGCCAAATGTGGGCAAATCTTCTCTGGTAAATAGTCTCCTTGGTGAAGACCGGAATATCGTAACTGATGTGGCAGGTACTACGAGGGACTCAATTCACACCAAGTATTCAAAATTTGGAAAAGATTTCTTGCTGATAGACACTGCAGGGATTCGGAAAAAAGCCAAAGTCCATGAGGATCTGGAGTTTTATTCTGTCATGCGAGCCATCAAAGCTTTGGAAGAAGCTGATGTATGTATACTGATGATCGATGCAACCCAGGGTTTGGAAGCCCAGGATATGAGCATCTTTCGCGTAGCAATCAAAAGAAACAAAGGAGTGGTCCTGCTGGTCAACAAATGGGATCTTGTGGAGAAGGAAACGAATACTGCTCGTGATTATGAAAAGAAATTAAGAGAAACCCTTGCCCCGTTTAATGACCTGCCGATTGTTTTTATTTCGGCTCTGGAAAAGCAACGGATCTTCAAAGCTGTTGAAAAAGCCTTGGAAGTTTTCGAAAACAGGAATCGCAGGATCAAAACTTCCGAGTTGAACGATTTCATGCTAAAAGCCATTGAACGAGTTCCACCGCCATCCCATCGCGGGAGGTTTATCAAGATCAAATATGTGACCCAATTGCCTACCTACTTTCCGGCTTTCGCTTTTTTCTGTAATTACCCAAAGCATATTAAAGCTAATTACAAGAATTACCTGGAAAATCAGTTGCGACAGGAGTTCAATTTTGAGGGGGTACCTATAGCGGTTTTTTTCCGTAAAAAGTAAAGATCAACAAAGAAGCATGCCATTTATAGAAACCGGAATAAAGGGATTAAAAATATTTGAACCCAGAGTTTGGGAAGATGACAGAGGATATTTTTTTGAAGCCTTTAATAAGCGCATCTTTTTTGAGGAGGGATTAGAACGTGAATTTGTTCAGGATAATCAGGCTCGCTCAACTTTTGGGGTCCTTCGGGGTCTTCACTATCAAGTACCGCCCTTTGCTCAGGCTAAATTAGTTCGTGTACTCAAGGGAGAGGTACTCGATGTGGTTGTAGATATCAGACCTGAGTCTGAGACTTATGGCAGTCATTATTCCACCATTCTTTCCGAAAAGAATAAAAGGCAATTATACGTTCCCCGGGGCTTCGCTCACGGATATGTTGTCCTTAGCGAAACCGCCGAGTTCTTTTATAAATGCGACAACTACTACCAACAGGAAAGCGAAGGAGGGATTTTTTGGTCAGACCCACAACTGGGTATTGATTGGATGATCGATCCACTCGAGGCGATCCTCTCTACCAAGGATGTATTATTACCTCGTTTTGGTGAGCATCGAAAATTTGAATAATGAAAAAAGTCCTGGTAACTGGTGGAAACGGTCAACTTGGAAATGAACTAAGAGTTCTTTCCAAACTGGGAAATGATAATCACCAATATTTTTTCACGGATGTTGAGGACCTGGATATAACCAATGAATCCGATCTTAAAGATTGGTTTTCCAAAAACAAACCAGACCAGGTAATAAACTGTGCAGCCTACACTGCAGTGGACAAAGCCGAGGAAAACTCTTCCCTTTGTTACCTTATCAATCAAACTGGGGCCGAATATCTGGCAAAGGAATGTAATAACGTAGGAGCAAGGATGATCCAGATTAGTACCGATTATGTGTATCATAATGAGATCAACCGTCCTTTGCAGGAATCTGACCCCACCCATCCCCAATCAGTCTACGCTAATTCAAAACTTGAAGGGGATTTGGCCGTACTCTCAGCTTCCCTGAACAATCTGGTCATCCGAACTTCCTGGGTATACTCCTCATTTGGCCATAACTTTGTAAAAACCATGATCCGCCTTGGTCAGGAGCGTGACTCCCTGAACGTCGTTTGTGATCAGATCGGGACCCCGACATACGCCAGACATTTAGCCCAGGCACTTATAACCATCCTGAGCCACCCTGAATCGGAAGGTGGGATTTATCACTTTAGCAATGAAGGAGTGGCCAGTTGGTATGATTTTGCCACGGCCATAATGAGCATAGAGGGACTTGCTTGCCAGGTTTTCCCCATTCCAACCGAGCAATACCCTACTCCGGCCGCCAGGCCTCTATATTCCGTTCTTAGCAAAGAAAAGATCAAGGGTTCTTTTGATCTGACTATCCCTCACTGGAGGGAGGGACTAAAGGAATGTCTGAGTTTGCTCAAAAAAGGTCAATAAAATCCGGATTCCTGGTCCATCAGGAAACTATGGATGTTATATATTCGTTTTTAGAAGACAGGGCAATTTACCCCTATGACCACAATCAGCAGGTTTTTAAAAACTAGCATTCCAATAATCCTGGGGATTTTCTTTCTTCAGGACCTTTCTGCTACCCATAATCGGGCTGGGGAAATTACCTATCGTCAGATCGATAACCTAACTATTGAGGCCACCGTAACTACCTATACCAAGGCTTCCAGTGTGGATGCAGACCGGGATACGGTAACTGTTTGCTGGGGAGATGGAACCTGCAACCAGGTGGTTCGCCGAAACGGAGTGGATGGTGATCTTAATGGCGTGAATGATGGCGAATTCCTACCTAATGATATAAAGATCAACAAGTATATTTTTGAGCATACTTATGGAGGACAGGGGCATTACGTGATCTCCATGATGGACCCAAACCGAAATGCGGACATCTGTAATATTAATTTTCCCAATCCCGATGGTATTCCCTTTTTTATCAGGACAACGGCAACCTTATTCAATGTACAGGATAATGGTTTCAACAGCTCCCCTATCCTATTGCAGCCTCCCATTGATATTGCCTGCATAGGACAACCCTTCCTGCATAATCCCGGAGCCTACGACCCGGATGGTGATAGTTTATCCTACGAACTTGTGGTACCCTTGCAACAGAACGGCATTGATGTGCCCAGCTATGAATCCCCGGCTGTCCTACCGAATTCGATTACGATCAACCCTGTAACAGGAGACCTGATCTGGGCTAGCCCTGAACCCCCATGCTTTGGTGCGGAATATAATGTGGCATTTAATATTATTGAATTCCGAAACGGAATCCCTTTTGACACTCTGATGCGGGATATGCAGATAAAAGTGCTGGATTGTATGAATCTCCCGCCGGTAATTGAAGCTCCTCAGGAAGTCTGTGTTATTGCAGGTGAAGTTCTTGAATTTCCAGTCACAGTCACTGCACCGATATCGGAGATCGATCAAAAAGTAATTGTGGAAGCAAACGGTAGTCCATTTGAGTTATCGGACTCTGCTGTTTTCATTGCAGATACCACCTTCCAGGACCAGCCAGTAACTGCACTCTTTCAATGGCAAACCAATTGCGATCTTATCCGGGATGATTATTATCAGGTCATTCTTAGGGCTACAGATGATTTTGCCATTCCCTATGTCCAGTTTGGGGGAATAGTGGATACCTTTTTCTTGTCTACGCTAAAACTTGTCAGGATAAAGGTGGTCGGACCGCCCCCAGAGGATGTCCAGGCCCTTGCTGACAAGGATCAAGTAACGCTTAGCTGGGAAGCACCTTATGATTGCGAGATAACAGAAAATGAATACTTCCGGGGATTTACCGTGTGGAAAAGGATTGGGCCCAATAATTTTCCACTGGATACCTGCATCACTGGCTTGGATGGTCAGGGCTATACAAAAATTACACCCGGGGCCATTCAGGATCTTGTCGGAGGCAGGTATTCTTACCTGGATGAAGATGTGGAACGAGGAAGGACCTATTGTTATCGTATCCTCGCAGAGTTTGCGCAGTTGACCCCAGGAGGGGGATTTCCCTTTAATAAGGTGGAAAGCCTTCCCTCGCTTGAGGTCTGTGTGCAATTAAGCCGCGATGTACCATTGATCACAAAAGTTTCGGTTTTGGAAACCGATCCTGTCAATGGCAGCATTGATATCCGATGGACGAAACCACTCGCTGAAGATCTGGATACAGTCCTTAATCCCGGCCCTTATGTTTATGAGCTATATCGGGCAGCTGGGTTTGATCCATTGGAAAGTGATTTTGTTTTGGTGCCAGGTGCAAGTTTTTCAGCTCCGACCCTTTCGGAAGCGAATGATACTTTATTCATGGACACCGGAATTGATACCGAAACTATTCCCCATACTTATAGGGTTGCCTTTTATGTGGACAATGAGGTTGAGCCCATTGGGTTTTCAACAGAAGCCTCTTCAGTGTTCCTGGACCTGGTTAGTACGGATGAAAGAAATGAGCTTTTTTGGGAGGCAAGGATCCCCTGGGATAATTATAGTTACATCGTTTATCGGAAAAATAATTCGGGAACCTGGGAGAGCATTGCGATCACAGAAATTCCTGAGTACATAGATAATGGGCTGATCAACGGGGAAGAATATTGCTATTATGTAGAGACTGAAGGATCCTATGGAATACAAAATATTGTGAGCCCGCTCTTCAATGATTCCCAGGAAAAATGTGGCGTACCTCTGGACACCATACCACCCTGTGCACCAACATTAAGGATAGAAAACATTTGTGATGACGTTTCACCAGATCAATCCTGCCTGGCTGAGGATCTGAAAAATACCCTTCGTTGGAACAACCCCAACATAGCCTGTGATGATACAGACGATGTTATAGGTTATAACATATATTACGCTACCACTTCTTCCAGCGAATTTGACCTGATCGGAACGATCCTTAATCCTCTTAAGATCGATACTACTCATAGCCCTGAATTCGGATTGGCGGGTTGCTATGCTATCACCGCAATTGACTCCTTTCAAAATGAATCTCTCTTTAGCAATATTGAGTGCCCTGATAATTGTCCGAATTATCAGTTACCTAATGTGTTTACACCAAATAAGGATGGAGCCAATGATATATTTACTGCCTTTCCTTTCTGCTTTATTGAAAGGATAGAGTTCAAGGCATTCAACCGTTGGGGACAACTGGTATTTCAAACCACCGACCCAAACATTAATTGGGATGGAACCAATCTAAACGGGAAGGAGCTCGCAGAGGGAACCTATTATTACTCTTGCCGGGTATTTGAGCAACGAGTATCCGGGGTCTCTGAATCCCCTGAAATCCTAAGTGGATTTATTGAGCTCATCCGGGGCAGATAAACATTTATTACATTCGCAAAGATCTTAGCTTGTATGTTTACTGGTATCATTGAATGTCAGGGCCTGGTATTAGAGGTCCGTTCAGAAGGAAGCAATAAAGACTTTATTGTTCAATCCCCTATCAGCAGTCAATTCAAAGTTGACCAATCCGTCTGTCATAATGGTGTTTGTTTGACGGTTGTTGAATTAGGTTCTGATTGGCATCGGGTAACTGCTATTGAGGAGACATTCTCCAGATCAAATTTGGGAGATCTAAAAAAAGGAGACCAGGTAAATCTGGAAAGGTCTATGACGATGGACTCTCTGTTAGATGGTCATGTTGTGCAGGGACATGT
>JABDJM010000381.1 GCA_013002475.1 Saprospiraceae bacterium
GGCATCGCCATCCACTCCTCCGCAAACTTCGCGTAGATATCCAATATCTGAAGAGTCTCTTCAACGGCCTCCTGCTTGGTAGCATGAGCCGTATGTCCTTCCTGCCATAAAAACTCCGCTGTCCTTAAGAAAAGGCGGGTGCGCATTTCCCACCGAACTACGTTGGCCCACTGATTGACCAGTAAAGGAAGGTCCCGATAGGAATTAATCCAATCCCTATATGTGTGCCAGATGATCGTTTCGGAAGTCGGCCGTACGATCAATTCTTCCTCCAGCTTGGCAGAAGGGTCAACAACCACCCCTTTTCCGTCAGGATCTTTCATCAATCGGTGATGAGTCACCACCGCGCACTCCTTGGCAAAGCCCTCTACATGCTCAGCTTCCTTGGAAAGGAAGCTCTTGGGAATGAAAATCGGGAAGTAGGCATTCACATGTCCTGTATCCTTAAACATCCGATCCAATTGATCACGCATGTTTTCCCAAAGTGCAAATCCATGGGGCTTGATCACCATGCATCCCCGAACGGCTGAATTATCGGCCAATCCGGCCTTTTTTACAATATCATTGTACCATTGAGAATAGTCCTCGCTCCGATTAGTAATTTCCTTTGCCATATAAAATTTGGTGCTTTTAGAATGCCAGTCGGCAAAGGTAATGGAATAAAGGCTGTTTTTCCAGCCTCAAAAATCGAAGGACCAAAAGACCAATGGAAATATAGGATCGACGAAAAGCGGTTCTGGAGACCCGTTTTTTCGTGACTATTCAAGCGCTGTATCGTCCTATTAATGAAGGTTTTGGACAGTTTTAACGTTTTTAACTATCGCTTCAGGCACTTTAAAAGTCCCTTAACACAAAAAGCCTTCGTTTTGTCATAACTTGTAGCTGTACTTGTAAGAGAGTCGCAGACAGTAAAAAAGAAAAAATGAGAAAGATTTCACTACAAAAATGGATGTTCGGATTGCTAGCCCTTTTCCTTGTCGGGAATGTGACGGCGCAGGATGATATCTATTATAATCCGGATGAGGACATTGCGTATTCCGATGCCCATTCAGAGAGTTATGACGATAATGATGAAGATTATTATGATTATGACTATGATGATGAAGAGTACGAAAGCTACGATGACGATTATGATTATCGATACTCTTCAAGGATTCGAAGATTCCACCGCCCATACCGGGGCTTCGGATATTACGATCCCGTCTATGTAGACCGTTTTGTGTATGATCCATATTTCTACTCACCAGGTGTAAGTATCTATGTGGTCAACGATTATTGGAGCTATCGCAACTGGAATCGGTGGAACAGATGGAATAGATGGAACCGTTGGAATAGTTGGGGCTACAGGCCATATAGCTATGCGAGCTATGGCAATGCCTATTCACCATGGAATTCCTGGGGTAACCCATATTATGGAGGTTCCTACTGGAATAATCCTTACAATAGTTATTACGGAGCAGGTTACAACCCTTATTGCCCACCCGGAGGCTACGCTGCCTACAACAATTACTCAGGAAATAATAGCGGAAGTACACACTACTTCAGCGGAAATGATAACGGTACGTACTACGGAGTAAGAAATGGAGGAGTTGGATCAAGACCTGTACGCACATCGCCACGAACAAATGCCGATCCCACGGACACAAGAACCACACCTAACGGTGTGACCAGAGGTCCCGGAAAAGTTACGCCTGATACACCTACAAGAATCACCGAGCGACCAACTCGGGGTTCTGAAACTACAACACGCAGACCTGATGTAGATCGTCCAACCAGACGACCTGGTGTCAGTACAAGCCCTACAGAAAGACCAACCAGACGCCCACAAGTGGAAACACCCACACGACGTCCACAGGTTGATCGCCCAACTCGAAGACCGCAAGTAGAGCGTCCTACAAGGAGGCCACAAGTCGAAAGACCTTCTGGCAATAGCAGGAGACCACAGGTTGACCGATCAAGAAGAACCCCAAGTCCTTCTATCAATCGATCAAACAATTCTTCCAGATCAAGAGGAAATTCCGGTATAAGCACTCCAAACAGGAGTCGCTCAAGCAACAGCGGGATCAATCGCTCAAGCAACCGTTCTTCTTCAAGGAGTAGCGGATCTGTAAGAAGCAGTTCTTCTTCCAGAAGTAGCGGAAGCTCCCGATCATCCTCTTCACGTTCAGGTCGGAACAACAGAGGATAATCCATTGAAATAAATGGAATAGGTGGATACTTGGCTTGCCCAGATATCCACCTATTTTTTTTTGGTGAATCCCATACCTTTGAGTCATGATATTCAGATTCCCACTTATTCTTGTCATCCTGCTATTCTCCGGATTCTCCCAGGCGCAGGTTGCCGATGATATTATTCGTTACAGCAGACTGGAAACTTTCTCTACCGCCAGAAGTGCTGGTGTTGGAGGAGGCCTAAGCGCCCTTGGAACCGATTTTGCCATGATAGGCGTCAATCCCGGCGGCCTGGGAAACTACCGTAAATCAGAGTTTGTACTTTCTCCCGGATTGAATCTGGACAACACAGAATCGGATGTCCTAAATGATAACGAAGGAATAGAGTCCAACTCGAAAGTGAAGTTCGGTTTTCGGAATCTGGGGTTTGTTTTTAACCGGAAGCCAAGAGGAAATAAATGGAAAACTTACAATGTGGCTATTGGCTTTAACCAGGTGGCCAACTACCATAGAGAATTCAGTTTTGCAGGTAGAACCCAGGGATCGGTAGTCGATCGATTTTTGGAGCTGGCTTACGATGGGGGACAGGCCATTAGCCCAGAACAGCTCGATGATTTTGAAGCTGGCCTGGCTTACGAAACGGGTGCCCTGTTTGATCCGGATTCCAGCGATGGACCAGATTATTTCAATGACTTTGAAGAAGGCCCAACAGTCTATAAAATGCAGCAGGTAACTACCAAAGGAAATATCAATGAGCTGCTTATCGCTTTCGCAGGGAATTATAATGACAAGCTTTCAATTGGAGCCTCCTTCGGAGTTCCGATAGTGAACTATACGTACAAAAAAATCTATAACGAGGAGGATGATGGCCCGGGAAAGGAAGGTGACATTGCCTTTTTTAACGCATTAAAATTTAATGAAGACCTGAATACATCAGGGGTCGGATTCAATGCAAAAATCGGGGCCACCTATCGGGTAACTCAGGCTTTTAGATTCGGGATAGCAGTACACAGTCCCACCTGGATGAGACTTACAGACTTGTACTACAATAAACTACGATACAACTTTACAGGATCAAATGGCCTTGACGTGGAAGAAGAAGCCTCAAGCCCTGATGGCACCTTTGATTATGGACTGACCACTCCCTGGCGTGCAATCGGTTCAGCTGCTTTCATTGTAGGGAAAAAAGGCTTTGTTACCGGAGAAGTTGAATACCTGGATTATAGTACAGCTAAATTCAACTTTACCCGCAACAGCAGTTCTTCCGGAGATGCCTCTTATGAGCGCGAAGTAAACGATGAGATCCTAAACGATTTCGGATCTGCAGTGAATCTAAGATTGGGTGGAGAGATCGTGCTCAGTGACTGGCGGGCCAGGGCCGGAATTGGCCTCATCGGCAAGCCAAAAATAGATGATGATAGCATTGATCTTCATTATTCTGTCGGTTTTGGCTATCGCGGAAATGGCTTTTATTTCGATATGGCATACAGATTGTTCCAATATCAGCAGGAGTATCGTCCCTATAACCTGGTAGACGATGATCTCGAGCCCCTTGTTGAAGTTGAAGGTCTTAATAATCAGATACTTACAACGGTAGGCTTTCGATTTTAGGATTTTAAGACAGACATGATCCGAAACCACATTCTTCTGATAATTCTATTTGCAACCAGCTGGCAGCTTGTGGCCCAGGAGGATCAGGCCAAGTGGGGGACCCACTATAAGGCCATCGAGGAAAGAATTCTAGCAGAAACAAAGTGGAGGTATACCTATGCAATGCATCTGGAGTCCAATACCATCATTCACCAGGCAGAGGATTTTTACGAATACTATATTCATTTCAAATACAACTATGTCATAGAGCAGTATTTGAATGGAAGGATGACGCGCGGACCCTGGTCTGTGGACGGCAGTATGCTGAATTATTCCTTCAAAAGAGTGGACCGCTTTGAAGTTGCCAAGTTGGATAAGCAGACTTTGGTGCTGGAGTTTAAACAGCCTAATTCGAAGGGTACCTACCAGTACCATTTTGTCAGAGTAGATTCCAAGGATGCGCCTTTTGTAAAACCGGCCAATGAGCTTCCGGATATTATAGTCGAAAAAATGCGTCCCGCAGAGCGTCGCCGCCGATTGGCAGCTCGCCGCAAAAAGAAAAAAGATCGTAAAAAGTCTGCAAGTAGCTTGCCTTACATAAGTATTGAACTGATCGGTGGGGGATACTATGGTGGAATAGATCCTGTGTTAAGGGATTATATTCACATAAAAAGTAGTGGCAGGCTTGTGAAAGAATTTAAGAGCAGGAACGGGGGTCTCATAGTAACGAAGAAAGATATTCCAAGACAAGAACTTGAAGAATTTGCGGATTACATCACACGCCAAAAATTCTTTAATATGGAAAGGATCTACGATTGTAATTCCTCCAGTTGTCAGACACGAAAGCAAAAAAAACCAACACCTATTCCCCTGCGTTTGGCAGTTGCCTATGGCAATAAGAAAAAGGTGGTTACTATCGCCATTTGGGGAGGGGATAAATACCAGGATCAATATGTGGATTATCCCAAGCCCCTGGATTATATTATCGAGGCCATTCAGAAAATGGCGCACCGACTGGATGATGATAAAGCGCTTTCGAAGCTCTGATCTCAAATTCCTATCTTCCACAAAAAATCATGCGGTTCTTAAGTTTCCTTCTGATCATTGGATCTTCCTGCCTAATTGCATGCAATTCAAAGCAAGTAACTGAAGATCCCTTTGAGCATATCTCTGATGTAAAGGCTAAGAATTTGCTTAAGCAAGCCCTTAAGGGTTCGGGAGGACTGGACAACTGGATTTCTCTGGACAAACTTACTTTCCAAAAACAATATAGGTTGTATCTGGAATCAGGAGAGGTTGAAACCTCCGCTGATCAGCGGCACAGCTATTCCCTTCAGGGAGAAAGAAAAGGGACAATAAGTTGGAAGGACGGATCGGAGGATCACAGGATTAATTTTTCGAAGGATAAAATGGAAAAACTTCTTGCTGGACAGCGGGATACTTCCTGGTCAGAAACCAGAATTGAAAACACTGTCCTGAGTTCCGTTTTTGTCATGATGATTCCCTATAACTTATTGGATCCTACTGCCAGCTTATCCTATGCAGGAGAAGAAATGTTCAATGGAAAACTTGTTGAAGTCCTGCAAGTGGAATACGACCCGGATCAACATGAAAACCATACAACACCTGACATCTGGTGGCTCTTGTTTTCTAAAGACAACTATGCATTGCTGGGTTACAAGGTGAAACATAAGGATCACATTAGTCTGGTGGAAAATCTTCAAAACAAGAAAATTCAGGGAATACTTTTACCAGAAGGAAGGAAAAGCTGGCGGGTGGATGAACAGGGAAATAAGTTGTACTTGAGGGCTGACTATTCTTACAGCTACATTGAATGAGAAAAATCATTTTAGAGGCAAAGGCATGCACAATATGTGAAAGCCAATTAGAGCATGGTGTTCGGCCGGTATTTTCAATCCATAAGCAATCCAGGATCGCTATCATCGGCCAGGCGCCAGGACTAAAGGTCCACCAAAGTGGTGTTCCTTGGGATGATGCTAGTGGAAGGAGGTTAAGAGATTGGCTTAAGGTTACAGACAAGCAGTTTTATGATCCCCAACTGTTTGCCATCCTACCCATGGGTTTTTGTTATCCGGGTCGTGGTGTTTCGGGGGATCTTCCTCCCAGACCAGAATGTGCTCCACAATGGCATCCACAGATGTTAGCGGGAATGAAGAGTATCCAACTCAAATTGCTGGTGGGTAGTTATGCTCAATCTTATTACCTCCAGGATAGGAACAAACTTACAGATAGAGTGAGAAATTGGAAGAGTTACGAACCTGAGTTTATTCCTCTTCCACATCCCTCTCCTAGAAACAATATTTGGCTTCGCAAAAATCTATGGTTCGAAAAAGATTTGATTCCTTACTTACAGGAACGAGTTCATGCAATCATCTAATTATATGAAATACAATAACAGACTGAACAGGGCTTTGGAGAAACTCAAAAAGCTTCCGGAATTTACAAGGCATTATCTCCGGAATCGAAGCATTGGAAAAATGGTTCCTTTCGTTGGGACTTCAGGTCTGGATTTTCAAAAGATGTCCTGCGAAGAGGTGATCATAACGATCCCGAACAAACGTAAAGTTCAAAATCATATCCACCAGGTGCATGCGGCAGCTACAGTCTTGCTTGCTGAGACGGCCTCCGGGATGGTAGTGGGCATGAACATTCCGGATGATAAGCTTCCGTTGATGAAGAGCCTTTCGGCCAAGTAC
>JABDJM010000406.1 GCA_013002475.1 Saprospiraceae bacterium
CTCCTCCATTTACAAAGTCAATCTTCTCGAAAAGCTTTTGGCAACTACCCTTGCCAAAATTTCCAATTTTATTCCAGAGGCCGGCATTTGGATGAATACCCAAAGGCCTGAATGGAATGATGCAAACAATGCTTTGGTTGGAAACGGAGTGTCCATGGTAACCCTGAATTACCTCCGACGGTTTTTTGGTTTCTTTAAATCTTTTATATCTGGATCAGGGTTTGAATCGGTGGAGATCTCCAATGAGCTCCTAGAATTCTTTCAAAAGGTCAACCAAACTCTTGCGGACAATCAAACCTTGTTGTCCGGAAAGCTAACGGATACAGAAAGAAAAACAGTCCTTGATGGCTTGGGTATACCTGGTAGTGATTTTAGAGAAAGGATCTATAAGAAGGGTTTTAGTGGAAGGAAGTCAGCGATAAGTAAGGAGGAACTTCTCAAATTCATAGACAGATGTTTGGAGTATTTTGACCACTCCATAGAGGCTACAAAAAGACCCGACAACCTGTATCATGCATACAATCTGATGACGCTGAAGAATGATCAGGAAATTCAGATCTCCTATTTGCCCGAAATGCTGGAGGGTCAGGTGGCGGTGTTGAGCGCAGGATATTTGTCATCAGAATCAGCCCTTAATGTCCTCGACAATATGAAATCCAGTTCATTGTTTAGAGAGGATCAATATAGTTACACACTTTACCCTAATAAGGAGCTTCCGAGATTTACCAAAAAAAATAATCTCCCTAAGGAGGAGATCCTAAAATCAAGTTTGGTTTCTCAACTCCTGGAAGAGAATGTGAAGGATGTAATTGTGAAGGATGTGCTTGGTGAGTATCACTTTAACGGGAACTTCAACAATGCAAAAGATCTCGAAGCAGCTTTGGATGGATTGTCTGAAGGGCCTTATGCGGAATTGGTGAAAAAAGACCGATCCTTCCTTTTGGAGCTTTTTGAAAAGAACTTTAACCATAAAGCCTTTACCGGGCGATCCGGAACCTTCTATGGCTATGAGGGACTTGGTTCTATTTACTGGCACATGGTTTCGAAGCTTTCACTTGCGGTACAGGAAGTATGTCTGAAGGGCATTGAGGAAAAAGCGGATCCAAAGATCATTGGCAGATTGATGGACCATTATTATGAGGTCAATGAAGGGATCGGCGTACACAAGTCTCCTGAACTTTATGGAGCATTTCCAATTGACCCCTACTCTCACACGCCTGCCACCAAGGGAGCGCAGCAACCCGGAATGACAGGACAAGTGAAGGAAGACATACTATGTCGTCTCGGAGAGTTAGGAATTTCTGTAGATAAGGGCATGATCCATTTTAATCCTGTTTTGTTAAGGAGGGACGAGTTCCTGACTAGTCCGGGAGATTTCGAATACCTGGATGTAAAGAGTGAGAAAAGGAAGGTCTCACTTTCAGAGAGTTCTCTTGCTTTTACCTATTGTCAGGTACCAGTGGTTTATCAGCTGGCTGACAAGGAAGAGGTCAGGGTTGACTTATCAGATGGCAGTCGGCAATTATTTCCAAACCTGGAATTGAATGAGGACATAAGCAGCAAGATCTTTAGCCGTACAGGTAAGATTGAAAAGGTCATGGTAAGCGTTAAGAACAATGACACTGCAGCGTAAAAAGGTTAATAAATTAGAAAGACCCAAAGGATAGCCAGTAAGGGGCCCAAAACTCCCATGCTGATCCCACCGAGACGGAAATCCCGACTTTCTACCATCCCTGTACTATAGGCAATGGCATTCGGCGGTGTGGACACCGGAAGGAACAGCGCACAACTGGCACTGAGGCCAATGATTAGTGGAAGGATTTCCGGTTGTGCCAGTGACCATAAACCGGCAGCAGGAACCAAAATGGCCGTGGCGGCGGTATTACTCATTACGTTGCTGGAAAACACCGTGATCAAAGCGAAGGCCATCACAACCAAAAAGCCAGGTAGATTTATTTCCTGTAGATGGAAGAGAAAATAATCCATCAGGCCTGTTTCCTGGATAGCAAGACCGAGCGAAAGACCACCAGCAACCAGCATTAGAGTATCCCAGGGTAATCTTCGAACATCCTC
>JABDJM010000172.1 GCA_013002475.1 Saprospiraceae bacterium
ATTCTGCCTCTGCAAGAATGAGTGCAATGGGCATACCCCAAAAGTGAATTTCATTCTCAGCCAATAAAGGTTCATCTTGAATTATCCCTCCGATTTGATTTTCCCCAGGCACATCCTTCCAGGTCAGGATCCTGTGCACCCCATTAAGTTCCAAAGCCTTTGAATAATCCACGGATTCAATACGGGCATGAGCCACAGGAGCATCGTAAACCAGGCCGTGCAAGGTCCCTACTCTAAGGGGGATATCATCAACGTAAATCGACTCCCCTCTTACATGGCCTATGGAATCTATATTTTTCATACCAACTCCATGATTTTTACCCGTTCAGGAAATAGCTCTACAAAATGTGCGAAAAACAATTGCCGCAGTAACAGGCTCTTATATTCCTTACTTCCTCTGGCGTCACTAATAGGCTTAATTTCTGACTCGATAATACCGGAGGCCTGTTGAATAGTCTCAGAGTTTAGTGGCTTACCTTCCAGAAACCTGCAGGTCTTTGCTAAATAGGTAGGAATCGGTCCGACTCCACCAGCAGAAAGGTGAACATTTGAAATATAGGCACCCTTTACAGAGATTGATATGGCAGAATTAACACTGGCAATGTCCAGATATCTCCTTTTGCTTACTTTTTCAAAATTGAAATAGGTATTGGCGTCCGGAATGTCAAATGAAATTTTGCTGACAAACTCATCCTCTTCCAGGTCAAGGATCTTATACCCTTTAAAGATATCCTTCAATCTCATTTGTCGGTCTCTGCCGTCCGGATGCGTCAATGTTAGATCAGCATTTATTCCGATGAAAAATGCAGTCAAATCCCCAATGGGTGATGCGTTGATAAAATTTCCGGCAACAGTAGCAATGTTCCTAATGGGGGTTGAAGAAACCAACTTCAAATGCTGATATAACTTTGGAAAAAGGTCTCGCATCAAAGAAGACTCAAGCAAAGATGTGGTACTTGTTGCGCCTCCAATTACAATGTGGTCAGCCCCCCTGGCTATGCCATGATATCCATTTTGGTCGGCCATCAAACCCACAGAGGCTTCATAAACTTCATCGTGCTTTTGTACTAAAAGATCTGTCCCTCCGCCAAGGATCAGTCCTTTCTTAATGGAGGGACGGGAAATTTTTGTTAAACGCTCTGTTATCGAAGAAAAATATGTTGGCAGGAATCCTTTATGCACCAACCAGGCTATAGGATCAGAGAGATCTTTTTGCTGAAGGCTCGAAGCAATAAGGGCAGCCGCCCGTTCGATGGATTTATATCCTGTACACCTACAAATATTGCCATCAATCGAACTGATCATTCTTTCCAGAGAGGGTGATTTATCGGATAAGCACTCTCCGGTCATAGAAACAATAAATCCTACCGTGCAAAAACCACATTGCTGCCCTGATTCGTCTACCATTGCTTTTTGCACTGGGCTCAGCCTATCCATGTTTAGCCCTTCTATGGTTACCACATGTTTGCCATGAACATTTCCAAGAGGAGTTATGCAGGAGGTCAAAGATCTATACCGCATTGCACCATTAATAAATTCTCCAACTAGGAGTGTGCAAGCCCCACAATCGCCTTCCCTACAACCGATTTTTGTTCCTACGAGACGTTTATGGTAACGGACGAAATCTAAAAGCGTCGAACCAGCTGGTTCCGAGCTTTGTACCATCTTATCATTGAGAATAAATTGGGTCATGCGTTAATTATCCAATCTAAAAGTAAAAAATATTCACTCTAGTTCAACTCCCTAGGAATACTGGTTTTTCACCTTTATGATTTGAGCCGCAATACTCACGGCAATTTCCATAGGTGTTTTACTTTTTATGTCCAGGCCAATGGGGGTATGAATTTTTTTTAGACGCTCGCTGTCGTAGCCCTCAGAAATTAGTTCTTCAAAGAGTTTTTTCATCTTCGCTTTGCTACCAAGGACTCCAAAATATTTAAACTCCTTATCTAGGAGTTTGGTGATAATAAGCTTGTCGGTCCGGTAACCAAAAGACATCACTGAGAGGTATATATTGCCAAAGGGAATATGCTGATCAATAGACTGGTAATCAGTCACTACTTTTTTACTGGCGTAATTATTCATTTCCATCGTATTTAGCTTTTGACGATCATCAATAATGACAACATCAAAACCTAAATCTTTCATCAATTTCGATAAAGCCAGGCCAACGTGACCAGCCCCAACGATAACAATCTTTGGATGAAAATTCAGCAGCTCTGTCATCTGCCAATTTTCTTCCGACTCGTAGTTTAGTGAAAACTGAATTTCTTGCTCAGCATTATTTTGCATTGTCAATCCATGCTGGTCAAGCAAAAGAAATGTATCGGAATTATTTTCATCGGGGATATTTTTTATTTGGGATGAGTCAAGAAAGTAAAAAGCAATTATCTGCTCTCCGGAACAAATCATCCCTGATCGGTCTTTTATTTCGTTTGTTCTGTGAATTTGTCTTTTTGCAAAAGGTGTGAAATGCCCATTTTGCAATTTTGCCCTGGCAAGCTCTACCAATTTGTGTTCCATAAATCCGCCCCCTATAGACCCAAGCATCCACCCATTGTCGTCTACAGCCATTTTAAATCCCTGGCGCCCCGGACTGCTCCCTTCGCTATGCAAAACATACAATAGAACCAGATTACTGCCTTGATTTATCCTCGCTCGTATGTTTGACCAGAACTTCACTATAATTTTGAATTAAGGATTTCTATTTTTACCGGCTAACGCCTGCTATGCTTAAACGATACCAACTAATATTCTTCCCTTATGTCCTGCTACTTTTTCTTTCGCCTGGGGTAATGGCACAGGATTCCTTAAGCACGATCCAATCCGTCAATACCGATTCCATTTCACAATTACAGGATTCCATGGACCTGGCAAAGGCGGTGGCTAAGATCAATGATAAAACTAACATTTCCTTTTTTCAGAAATTGCTAGCCGATGACTATTTGATTTATGTTGTACTGGTTCTATTTCTAATGGCCTTGCTATACAGAGGATTTAGAAACCTAAGTATTGGCATTAAAAATATGCTTGCGGAAGAACAATCCAATCTAAGCCCCGGCAGGATTTACGACGAAAAAGATAATCTGGAAACCTACCAGGCCGCACGAAATACGCTAAAAATCGTCACTCCGGTTTTGGCGGGTTTGTACTTAATATATGTGGCGGTTAATGGAACCTTCATGCAAGGTTACGTCATGGAGTGGCTAAATCTCCTGATTCGATGGGCCCATGTAGTTGCGGGGATAATGTGGATCGGCGCGAGTTTCTATTTTGTATTTCTTGAAAACAATCTCAACAGAACTAAAAATATCCGGAATGAGTTAGCCGGAAACCTTTGGGCTGTTCATGGAGGAGGATTTTATTTTTTGGAAAAATATAAAATAGCTCCAAAAAAAATACCGAAGGACCTTCACTGGTTTAAGTATGAAGCCTACTTCACCTTTATCACTGGTTTTTTGCTTCTAGTAGTTGTCTACTATTTAGATGCCCGAGCCTTCCTGATCGATCCATCTGTTGCCGATATTTCTATACCTATGGCAATTACAATTGGCCTGGCCTCATTAGCCATCGGATGGATAGTTTATGATCGAATGTGTAAATCACCTCTGGTAGAAAAGCCAATCCTATTTGCCATAGTTGGGTTTATACTATTGACCTTAATGGCTTACGCCCTTACTCAACTTTTTAACCCTCGGGCAGCCTTTATACACATTGGGGCTATGATAGGGGGGATCATGGTTGGAAATGTTTTTTTCAACATCATCCCTGCTCAGAAAGCCATGGTAAAAGCCGCCACTATAGGCGAACCGCTAGATCCCTCCTTGGGAAAGAAGGCCGGACAACGATCTTACCATAATAACTACTTCACCCTGCCGGTCATATTCATTATGATCAGCAATCACTTTCCAAGTACTTTTGGACATGAATTCAATTGGGCCATTCTTGCTGCTATTTCACTGATAAGTGC
>JABDJM010000436.1 GCA_013002475.1 Saprospiraceae bacterium
ACGCGCCAGTTCTGAAAATCAACTTCCATAAATGGAAAAACAGCGTCTCCGACATCAAGTCCTTCCCCGTTAAATCTGTAGTTACACCCAAGGGCGATCGCTAGTTCTTTTGTTGCTTGCTTGCTTAAGTGTATTCTTCCACCAAGACCCAAAATATGCTCGGTGTATGGATCCTGATAGCTTGCAGTCACGCCGGCAATGACATCAAATTTTGATGCAACCTGCAACTCAGAGCTGGCATACCAGGTAATCCTTTTTTTCAAGATCACATCATCTACCTCCCAGAAAGACTTCATAGGCTCATTCAAATGGTGACCCGCAAGGCCCACATCTAAACTACTACGCGATGCTTCTTTTTGAAAATGGTAGTTAAGCCCTAAGCCGAAATCAGCCCACATGACTGAACGGTCGGAAAAGGCCTCACCTGAAGCTAATAGTGGATCAAATGAATCTCCATTATACTGTTCATCAAATCGAAGGTCTTCCGTTTCGTAAGATCTTTGAGCTCCTCCAAGGTTCAGACCCGCCGTCAACCAATGAGAAGGTGTCAGCTTATAGGTATAAGACCCATTAAGTGCCAAATTGAAAGTTCCCATTTTTGAATCGCCGGCTTCATCAAAATTCAACACACCTCCTAATCCAAAAAAGCCCTTTCCATTTTCGGCTTTTAAAAGTTGGGTGTCAAAGACTCCGTTAAATGTGCTCCAACCAACAGGAACATTATTCCATTGAGCCCGGTAATTTGCCATTACGCGGTATTTCCCATTAAAGACACCAGTCAATGCAGGGTTCAGAGTTATTGGTGCATTTCTGAATTGAGAAAAGTGAACATCCTGACCAAAGGTGTAAAGGGAACCAAAAAGAAAAACGCTGAGGATCAGCAATTTCCTATAGTGTGTAAATCTTGGAGTGACCATACGTCATAGTTTAAGCCAATAAAAATTGTAAGATTCTTGGGGGTACCATAGCCTTTGCAAAAGCAAATGCTTTATTAGGATAGAGATTCGGTAGAGCTAGATTAATACAGGGTGGAAAAGGAGAAAAGGATTTGAGTGAGTTTATAGGCAATTGTGTTTCACTGCAAAATAACCCTTTTAGGTCCAAAGGTTCAAGTCTTTCACCCATTTAGTTGACAATTTTACGGAAAATACCCTAAAAAGGAGATATTGAAAAGGCTTGTGGAAAAATGACCAAAAGATGTGAAAAACAAGGATTTGTGAGCACAATTGAAATACCCCATTTTGGTTAGGACATATTTGAAAGAAGGTAATTTTTCACGGAAGTACTCCAGGCCCTATGATTTTATTAGCGTTCCGTTCTTTTGAAAATTAGTGACATGATTAAAACACTTTTTTTGGCCCTGTTTGCTCTTCTTAGCATCAATTTACAAGCTCAGACCTCAGGCTTTCTCACAAACCTTTTACAAAAAGCCGATTCCAGCTATTTTACCCCCTTTTTGAAACAAGAAAATGGCCACGAAATTCAAATTGTTTACGGGCAGATCGATAGAAGCTCAGGCATCCCAAGGATCACCCACCACTTTCATAATCTTCATAGCAATTACTGGTACCCGGCAAGCTCAATAAAGCTTCCCGTAGCTGCGCTTGCCCTGGAGTTTGTTCATAAACTAGGTATAGAAGGCCTGGATAAAAACTCAAAAATTATCCATGGTGCCTCAAGACCTGAACAAAGCCTCGCTGTCTTCGACAGCTCCGCTCTGGAACTCTACCCCAGCATAGGGCACTATATCAGAAAAGTATGTCTCTACAGTGATAATGACGCTTACAATCGACTATTTGAATTGCTGGGTCAATCCTATATAAACGAGAGGCTCATGGAATTGGGAGTCAGAGCCCCACGGATCCTTCACAGGGTTGGGATCTCCGGCTTTGACGCAGAATCCAACAAGTGGATAAACCCGATCAGCATTTTTAACGGTGACTCCCTTGCTTATTATCGCGGAGCGGCCTTTCGGGAGTACCGCTCCAATTACATACCACAAGATCAGCTTCTGGGAAAGGGATTTTACAAGGATGGCAATCTCATCAATGAACCAATGGATTTCAGTTCCAAAAATTATATCCCCCTGGATGCACTTTTGAGCGTGATTGAAAGGGTGATGATGCCCGAGGCTTTTGCAAAAAACAAACAGTTGAATATTTCAAGGGAGGATTACAAATTCCTTTGGAAGGCCATGGGGCAATACCCAAAGGAAAGTATGTCACCTAAGCTGAATGATATGGAAGATGGATATGTAAAATTCTTTCTGAATGGTGGAGAGGGAAAACGAATAAACAAACACACCAGGATCTTTAACAAAGTAGGATTCGCTTACGGCTACCTTACCGATGTCGCCTATATCGTTGACTTCAAAAACCAGGTTGAATTTTTCCTTGGGGCAGTAATCCATGTTAATGAAAACAGGATATTCAAT
>JABDJM010000439.1 GCA_013002475.1 Saprospiraceae bacterium
CCTTTCCTCAACTGACCTGGGGTAACTTCTTGGTAAACAATCTTTTACCTGTTACCATTGGGAATATAATCGGTGGGGGAGTCTTTGTAGGGTTGATCTATTGGTTTATTTACAGGAGACCTATGAAATGATCATTTAATTAAATTACGGTGGGGCCGAAATCACAAATCCCTTTTGATGTTTAAAAGATTCATTATGCAGTTGTCTGTGTTTCCAACTGTGAGGACATACTCTTGCTTTACCTTTTCCCCAGATCCGTAGCTTGCAGGCAGCCAGGCTGGCATTTCATGAATTGCTTTTAATAGAAGCGCGTCGGTGTTTTCGTCCTTTGATGATTCAAACACATAAACATTTTCCAGATTACCCTTTTCGTTAATGGTGAATCTTATCGCTGCCAAAGCGAACCCTTCAAAAACACCTTTAGCAATTTTAGATATAGCTCTCTCCTGGATATAACCTTTTAAGGCTTTATCCCCACCGGGAAATTCAGCTTTGTTTTCAGGATCTATTGAGAAGGTAAATTTGAGTTCCTTATGCTCATTCTGGCTTAACGTGTTCTCAGGTATATATTTTACCAGGACCGCTCTTTCAGTTAGTATGTCGGCAGTCAATAAAGCATCCATTTGAGCTGCAGTAATTTGATCATTTTTTCCATTGGTAATCTTTGGTTTTCCATCCTGAGTAGTATGAATGTCAACAGAAAGAAATTCACGGACCCAGGCAGGCTTATAATAAGGACTGAGGTCCATAAGTGTTTTTGCTTCCGCTAACTCTTTCGAAGAATGGGATAGTGGTGGGTAGATTTGATTTACCTCAAAATTTAAGGGTTTTATCTTGCCTACTTGAGCGCAGAGTAATAATGGAAGGGTAAAAATGGCAAGAGTTAATCGCAGAACTAAAGATTGATAGGTATCCATTTGTTTAAGGTAGGTAGTTTCTTGAAAAATATCTATTTAGCATGGAAATTAGGACAGGTCACTTCTTCTTCTTCTTACGCCTGTATTCATCATGCATTCCATCGCCGGCTAAGATCTTGGGCATCCATTTCTCAATGCGCGCAATTTTTGTTTTTGATTGTTTTGGCTGGGAAAAATGCAGGATATATCCTCGCTGTCTGCCTGGCGTCAGGGATTCAAATGCGGATTTAAATACTGGATCTTCCTCAAACTTTGATTCCAGTTCTTCTGGTATTGGCTCTGGGTTCTTTTTGAATTGAACCTTCAAACCCGCTTTTTCAACCTCTATTGCCTCATAGATATATGCTTCGATTTCTTCCTTTATTTTGTCAATATCCTCCACACTAGAAAATTTGAAGAAGCGGCTGGCCTGAGAATTTGGTCCCGGTTTTTCTAATAGATTTTTTTTGTCTTGAAGAAGAGACCCTTTGAAAAAACTGATCGCGGCAAAATCCTTAAAAGCACTGATCAGCATGATGTTTTTACCATCCAGTGTGTAGCAGGGAACGGACCATTTTAATTCTTCCTTCAATCCGGTCCCAACCGCAAGTTTCCTTAAGTAATCCAACTCAGAAGTCCAGGTGAGAACCTTGCAATCAGCTGTCCCTCCTAAAGGGCAACGCCCGCAGCCCTCTATTAAATAATGGTCTACTTTGGGGTTCACATTCATTTCCTCCTATTTCGGCTTCAAACTCATCACATAATCATAGCCTTCATTCAATAATTTGATCATTAGTTTTGAATTCTGAAGCATCTTATCCGTGACTAAAATATACCCGCGCATGACTGCATTGTAGGATTTGAAGAGGCTGGTATTGTACTTGGCAATGTATTTCTCTTGAACCTCCTTTGAAAAGCGAATGCCTAATTCTCCATCTTTGTTTAAGGTCGAGAACATGTGTCCGTTTGCTGAGGTGTAGGGCACTGTTTTTCCCTTTCTTTCAAACCTTGGACACTTGGAAACTAGTTCGTCGTAGACTTTGAGATTATCTTCCCACATGTTGAAATTTTGTTTTTGGTTGTGCCTTAAAGCATAAAAACCTTTTCTCCGAACTCCTCCTTCACAGGCTTTGTGCTAGGTTGCCAG
>JABDJM010000448.1 GCA_013002475.1 Saprospiraceae bacterium
GAGTCCATAGACGTTCCTCAGACTGTTTCATTTTCCTGGGCTGAAAGTGCCTATGCGGAGGAATACCAAATCACTGTGTGGGATCCCTCTCAACCAAATGTTTTATTAGTCGATGAAACGGTAGAGGTAACGAATTATTCTGCAGTATTTGAACTCGCTCAGAATCTGGCTTGGCAGGTAGTCGCCTTAGGTCCCTGCGGAATGGCAGAAGCCAATCAAACCTTTGCTTTTAGAACCATAGGTAATCTGGCATTCAACCTGAATACCAGTGCAATTACAGCTTGTCTAAATGATGATGCTAGTTTAGTATTAAATGTGGGCAACGGTTATTTTGAACCTGCAGCCATTACATACAATGTGGAACCTGCAGCCGACATAGATTTTACTTTTGATCAGGATCTCACCGATGTTCAACCAGGCCAGCCTGTAAACGTAGATGTAAGTTTTCCACTAGGCTTGAATACGGGTACCTATACCTTATTATTCATGATCGATGATGGGGTACACACCTCACAAGCCCAAATGTCTATTAATTTGGTTTCCGCCCCGGTTAGTTTTAATCTCATTAATCCTCCAAATGAGGAATTGGGGACCTCGGCGACTCCAGCCTTTGATTGGGCAAGTTCTGAGTACGCTTCTGCTTATACTCTGGAAGTTGCCAAGGACGCGGATTTTGCAGATGTGGTTATCAATCAAAATACTAACCTGACCAATTTTACTCCAACCACGGATCTGGATGGCAACACTACCTTTTACTGGAGAGTAAAAGCCGGAGGATTCTGCGGATCAAATACCTCAGTACCTTTTAATTTTACCACTTTAGTCTCCGGTACACATCAGGTTGATGAGGGTAAAATTTCTATTTCTCCAAACCCGGTTGATGATCTGGTTTTGATCGAGTGGGATGGTGCTTTTTCCGGAGACAGAAGTCTAAGGCTTCTTCAGTTGAACGGAAAATCGGTTAAGGAGGAAGTTATAAGGACCGGCCAGATGGAGGTTTTTATTGATGTATCAGGATTGCCAGCAGGAATATATTTCCTGGAATTACTTAACCAGGAAAACAGAATTTTAGAAAAACTGATTGTTCATTAGTGTAATCCATTTATTGGGTTTTTTGACGGATGGTACATTTTGTACCTTGCGCAAAATTCTTCTATGAACAACCCAAACGATCCGGAAATCACCAGCTGGCTGCCAGTGGGTCCTGATTCAGATTTTCCAATCCAGAACATCCCTTTTGGTATTGTCAAAACCAAAAATGGAGGACCCAGAGTAGCTTCCCGGATCGGAAATTTTGCGATTGATCTTTTGCGCGTCAGTGAACTAGGTTTCTTTAGTGACTTTGATATTCCAAAAAAGGTTTTTGACAATCTCTACCTGAACGATTTCATTTCTTTAGGCCAGGAGACAACCAGAAATATCAGGGCAAGGATCTCAGAGTTGTTCTCTGAACAATCCAAAAAGTGGAACAGCCGTGAGATGTCTGCCCATATTGCTATTCCTATAGACGAAGTAGAGGTTCTGTTGCCGGTTAGGGTTGGAGACTATACAGATTTTTATTCCAGCATTGAGCATGCTACCAATGTCGGATCCCTTTTTCGGGATCCGGAAAATGCTCTGTTACCCAACTGGCGGCATTTGCCGGTAGGGTACCATGGAAGAGCATCCTCAATCGTGGTTTCAGGAACGGACATCATCAGGCCAGCCGGGCAAACAATGCCAGCCGGAGCAGATAAACCGCAATATTCCCCAACGAAACTTTTGGACTTTGAATTGGAAATCGGATTCGTGGTTGGCAAGGAAAATGGGTTAGGACATCCTGTCCCGGTTTCACAAGCAGAAGATTACATTTTTGGTCTTTGTTTGTTCAACGATTGGTCAGCAAGGGATATTCAAAAATGGGAGTATGTGCCTCTTGGACCCTTCCTTGGGAAAAATTTCGCAAGCACAGTCTCACCCTGGATCGTCACTTTGGATGCCCTGGCAACCTTTCGAGTAGAAGGGCCTGTCCAGGAACCTGAAGTTTTGCCCTATCTAAAAACAAACGGAAAACATAATTTCGATATCCATCTTGAGGTAGAGATTGAGACACTAAATGGCCACGTTCAATCAGTATGTCAGAGCAATTTTAAGTACATGTACTGGAATATGGCGCAACAGATTGCCCATCATACCGTAAATGGTTGTAATCTTCGTGTTGGAGATATGGGGGCCTCTGGTACTATAAGTGGTCCGAAACCAGGAAGCTTTGGGTCCATGCTTGAAATTTCCTGGAGAGGAACAAAACCGGTGGATATGCCCGATGGAAGCCAAAGGAAGTTCATCAACGATGGTGATTCAGTTGTCCTAAAAGGGTTTGCTAAAAGTGGGGACCTTCGTATCGGTTTTGGAGAAGCTCGCGGAAAAATATTACCTGCATTAACTAACAATCTTTCCTAATGCCAGAAAGTGCTAAGACAGTCAGTAGTCTGAGGAAGTTTCGAAAACTTCACAGGCTGTTTGGTTTGATATTAGCCACTTTCCTTTTCATTTCTGCTGTCACTGGGTTGTTACTTGCCTGGAAAAAGAATGTAGATTGGATCCAGCCACCTACATCCAAAGGGGAGACGAAATCCCTTAACAACTGGAAGTCGCTTCCGGAATTAGAATTATTGGCCACCGAAAGGATTAAAAAGGATTTTCCGAATCTGAAAAGCCATGAGCTTGATCGCATCGATATCCGACCGAACAAGGGGATGGCAAAAATGCTTTTCACTGAGAAAAATATGGAGGTCCAGATCGATGGGGTTTCCGGTGAAATACTTTCTGTCGCTAAGAGAAACTCAGATTGGATAGAAGCCTTGCACGATGGATCTATTATCTCCGATGGCTTTAAGTTGGGGTCTATGAATTTCCTCGGGCTTGGACTAATCCTTCTGCTATCCAGTGGAGTTTGGCTTTGGCTTGGGCCTCGAAAAATCCGATTAAGAAGAAGGCGGAGAACCTAGAAATACAAGGGTTTGAATTTCATACCCCTGCCAAGATTAAATTCCAGAGCCGGAGCCGGTATCTTAAATACATTGAGTCCTTTTAGAAGCATTCTCCAAAAAGGTTTTTTCACCTTTAAGCGACTAAGGTCAATATCAGGAGAGATGTAAATCTGCCTATAGCGAGGAAATTCACTTTCCGGCAAAGAAAGCAGCACTCCATCATCCTCCCAGGAATTACTTCTGGCACCAAACAAATTCTCTGAGCCATAACCAATAGCTATGTTTAAAAAGGATGGCCATTTTGATTCCGGAAAAAATGATTTAGGGTTAACGGAAAGCCAAATGGTCTGACCATTATAATCCTTGAGTAATCTTGAAGGGATCGCTCCTCCATAAAGTTCATCTGTACGCTCTGAAAGAAATCCAGTGTAATCACCATTTCTAATCTCCCTCTCAGGATAAGTTGGAAAACGATTGGAAACTTTTAAGACCATTCTTTGTTCATTCCAGGCCAACTGCTGACCAGCAAAAAGTGCCGACCCAGCGGTATTAAATGCCACATCGCCAAATGAAAATCCCCAGGCTTCCGAATAGGCATCCAGCATTTCCACCGTTCCCTGAAAAAGAGTCCCCAAAGAAACTGCCGTCCAAAGGGCAGAACGATCCTTCATACCTGTCCACCTCGCAAAATCATACACATAGCTGGTTTCAAAATACGATGTGAATGCATGCCCTGCCTTGTCCATTTGGTTCCATTCACCCCAATCATCAAAAGTGTGAAACCCGGACCTTTCAAATCCTTTATACCATAACTCGTTGAGCCCAATCACTGTCCCGGTGTAGGCAACCGCAGTAAATCCAGAAATCGTCCAGAAACGACCCTGATGAAAAGTGTCAGCCTTCTCAAAAAAGGATTCCTGGCCTGAAAGGGCGGTCAGAGAAAACAAACAGACGAATAACAGGACTAGGATTCTAGGGAGCGCCATTGCTCAAAATTAAAGGATTTGGGCATAGAATAAGGTTGCTTGGTCGACAAAACTTGTGAGCATTAAAGTTGTTGTTAACTTTAACAAAAACTAGATAGAATAATGAAGCAAAATAAAATGATCATGTTCCTGGGCATTGGATTTGTTGCCCTGATCTTTCTGCTAAGCCTTTCAAGCAGCATATTCCTAACTATCCAGCCTGGACAGAACGGAGTTTTGTTTAAAAGATTTGCAGGAGGCCTTGATACTGAAGCCATTTATGGGCAGGGCTTCCATGTGATAGCTCCCTGGAATAAAATGTTTGTTTATGATATCCGGGTAGCAGAGGATGAACAGCAAATGGATGTCCTTTCCAAAAATGGGCTAGAAATAACCATTGAGATGAGTTACCGGTATAAGCCGAAAGCTGACAAAATTGGCTATTTGCACCAGGAGGTGGGATCGGACTATTT
>JABDJM010000479.1 GCA_013002475.1 Saprospiraceae bacterium
AAATAGTACACCAGGAGTAGGATTAATTTCTCCACCTCCACATCATGATATATATTCAATCGAGGACCTTGCTCAATTGATTTTTGATCTGAAGAACGCAAATCCTGTAGCCCGCATAAGTGTTAAACTAGTCTCCAAAGCCGGAGTAGGTGTGATAGCCTCCGGCGTAACCAAAGCCCATGCAGACCACATTCTTATTTCCGGTCATGATGGGGGCACTGGTGCTTCTCCTTTGAGTTCGATTCGACATGCCGGCCTTCCCTGGGAGCTGGGCTTAGCTGAGACCCATCAGACTTTAATAAAAAATGGCTTGCGTGATCGTGTGGTACTTCAGACAGATGGCCAGTTACGAACTGGCCGAGACTTGGCTATCGCCACGATGTTGGGTGCAGAAGAATGGGGTATTGCCACCGCCGCATTGGTGGTTGAAGGATGTATACTTATGCGCAAATGCCATTTGAATACCTGTCCGGTTGGAATAGCCACCCAGGATAAAGACTTAAGAAAGCTGTACTCAGGCAAGGTGGACCATCTTGTCAATTATTTTCACTTCCTGGCTGACCACCTTCGGGAGATCATGGCAAGTGTTGGGGTGAAAACTGTAAATGAGTTAGTGGGAAGAAGCGACCTGTTAAAGATCGAAGGATTAGACCAGCATTGGAAAACAAAAAATCTTAACCTGGATCCCATCCTTTTTCAAGAGGTTAATCATTACCGTAATACTTTCTACCAATCAAAAACTCAAAATCACGGGCTTGAGAATATCCTTGATAATAGGTTGATTGAGTTGTCAGACCTGGCAATAAATTCCAAAAAGGAATTCAATTCGGTTAAAGCAATAAAGAGTACGGACAGAGCGGTTGGAACAATGCTTTCTTACCAGGTCACTAAAGAATTTGGGAAGGAAGGAATGGAAGATGATAGTATTTTCTTTCGATTCCGCGGATCAGCAGGTCAAAGTTTTTGTGCATTTGGGGCAAAAGGTCTTTTCTTTTTACTGGAAGGGGAGGCCAACGATTATTTCTGCAAGGGACTTAGTGGTGCAAAGGTCGGATTGACTCCGGACAGAACTTGCAACATCGACCCTGCCAAAAATGTGATCGTTGGTAATGTGGCTCTATACGGGGCGACCAAAGGACAAGTATTTATTAATGGCTTAGCCGGAGACCGTTTTTGTGTGAGAAACAGCGGTGCCGAAGCCGTGGTTGAAGGGATTGGCGATAACGGATGTGAATACATGACCGGGGGAACAGTCCTTATTCTTGGAAAGGTAGGCCAGAACTTTGCTGCCGGGATGAGTGGAGGCGTTGCTTATTTATACAGTCCATCTAAGCTGCCACCAAAAAACATGAATAAGGAAATGGTCTTAATCGAAGTCCCTTCCCCTGAAGGGATTCAGAAAATAAGATTGATGCTTCGAAAGCACTCAAATTATACAGGAAGCCCCTTTGCATTAGAACTATTAAAAAACTGGAAGCTTGAACGACACAATTTCATAAAAGTCATTCCCACCGAATATAAGCGGGTCATGGAAGAATTGGAAAATGAAGAAGTAAAGGTTACAAATCAAAAAACCTGAATCATGGCGGATATTCACGGCTTCAAAAATTACAGTAGGTCCTTGCCAGAAATGGAGGACCCTAAAAGTAGGGTAGAGCATTTCAAGGAATTTTCCTTGGAGTCTAGCATTGGACATACAAAAAATCAAGCCTCACGTTGCATGGATTGCGGAGTTCCTTTTTGCCATAATGGATGCCCATTAGAGAATAAAATTCCGGATTTCAATGACGCAATTCACAAGGAACAGTGGAGAAAGGCTTATGAGATATTGAAATCCACAAACAATTTCCCTGAGTTTACAGGCCGTGTTTGTCCCGCCCCCTGCGAAGCAGCCTGTGTATTGGGAATCAATTCGGACCCTGTTGCAATTGAATACATAGAAAAGAGCATCATTGAAAAAGCTTTTTCTGAAGGCTGGGTTGAACCTAATATCCCCTCATTTAGGACTGGAAAAAATGTAGCTATTATTGGGTCAGGACCTGCAGGATTAGCCTGTGCAGACCAATTAAACCAAGCGGGACATCTGGTAACCATTTATGAAAAGGCTGATCGGATTGGTGGCCTATTGAGGTACGGAATCCCTGATTTTAAGTTGGATAAAAAAGTCCTCGATAGGAGGATCACTTTGTTGGAGGCTGAAGGAATTAACTTCAAGCTGAACCAAAATGTCGGAGTTGACATTTCTCCGGCGATGTTGCTGAAAAAGAATGATGCAGTGGTGCTTTGTGGAGGCGCGATGGTACCCCGAGATTTACCTATCGAAGGTCGAAACCTTGAAGGAATCCATTTTGCTATGAAATTCCTTACTGAATCAAACAAAAGGGTCGCCGGAGATCAGGTTAGCGGAATAAACGTCGAGGGAAAAAATGTCATCGTGATCGGGGGCGGGGATACAGGTTCTGATTGCATTGGCACCTCCCGGCGGTTGGGTGCAAAATCCATCCTTCAGATCGAATTACTTTCTAAGCCACCAAATCAAAGAAGTGAAGATAATCCCTGGCCCCTATGGCCGATGATCCTTAGGACTTCATCCTCGCAAGAGGAAGGTTGCGAAAGGGAATGGAGTATTTTGTCAAAGAGATTTTTATCAACAGATGGAACAAAGGTTTCAGGCTTGGAGATCGTTAAAGTTAAGTGGGATAAAGGGGCGGACGGAAGATACATAATGACAGAAATTCCGGGGTCGGAGGAAATCATTCCCTGCGATGTGGTTTTCCTTGCAATCGGATTTACAAATCCGTTATTGGAAGGATCATTTTCAGAATTGCCTATCGCCTTAGATTCCAACAATAATGTCCATGCACACGATTATAAAACTTCAATTCCCAGGCTATTTGTCGCGGGAGATATGAGAAGAGGACAAAGCCTGGTTGTTTGGGCAATCTCAGAAGGAAGAGAAGCTGCCAGGGAGATAGATCTCTTTCTGGAGGGAGAAGAATCTCTGTTGGTTTCGAAAACACGAAATGAATTAGCCGTTTAAATCAGTGGAATTCTAATAATTGCGGGATTTCATTTTTTGGCTGGACATTCTTGTTCCGAATGTATCCTTTCTGGTATTTTACGTTAATTTAATGTCAGGTCCTATCTAAATTAACTACACCATTATGAGATTCCTATTTATCCAATTAGCAATCTTTTTTGCTTTTACCTTAAATCTTAAGGCTCAGGAAATTTTCCAATTAGGAGTGAATTTTGACAAGGACAAGTCTGAGATCACCGAGGCTGCTTCTCAAAAACTTCAAGACATTATTTCTAAATGTGGCATTTCTTCTGAATACAGCATTCACTTAAGTGGCCATACCG
>JABDJM010000481.1 GCA_013002475.1 Saprospiraceae bacterium
CTAGTATCCTGGCCGGATCTGGAATTTTCAACGAGGCTGCAATTAATCTGGCTGATCGTGCCATCTGGCCCTTTCTCGAAAGATTCTCCATGGATAATATAAGCACCTTTAAGCCGAACGTTCCTTCCTGGACCCAGCCTGAAAAACTTTTTGGGAGGGTCTTCCATGAAATCAGCACGCTCTATATAGATCTCCCTGGTAAAAGGAACTTTGCGTTTCCCGGCAGAGGGATCTTCAGGGTTATTTTCAATTTCCAACCACTCAGTTTTACCCTCGGGAATATTATTTATGACAAGTTTTACAGGATCAAGGACAGCCATTACCCGGTTGGCTTTTTTGTTGAGGTCCTCTCGAATTGAAAATTCAAGGAGGCTTAGATCGATCACATTATTTCTTTTTGCAATCCCAACTCTGGTTGCAAAATTTCGGATCGAGGCAGGAGTATATCCTCTTCTTCTAAATCCGGAGATCGTGGGCATTCTTGGATCGTCCCAGCCGCTTACAAGATTTTCTTCTACCAGTTGTAAAAGTTTCCTTTTACTCATCACTGTATAGGACAAGTTCAGTCTGGCAAATTCAATTTGCCTGGAGGGAAATATATCCAACTCCTTAATAAACCAATTGTATAAAGGTCTGTGATTTTCAAATTCCAGGGTGCAGATGCTATGGGTGATCTCTTCAAGAGAATCAGATTGACCGTGCGCAAAATCATACATTGGATAGATGCACCATTTGTCACCTGTCCGGTGATGGTGTGCCTTTAAAATCCTGTAAAGGACCGGATCACGCATGTGCATATTGGGTGATGCAAGATCGATCTTCGCCCGGAGCACTCTGGAGCCTTCATCAAATTCTCCTTCTTTCATTCTTTTGAACAGGCCCAGGTTTTCTTCTGCAGACCGATCTCTGTACTTTGAAGGGCTCGATGGCACCGAAGGGGTACCTCTCATTTCTGAGATCTCCTCTTGTGTTGAATCATCCACGTATGCTTTTCCATTCTTGATAAGCTTAACAGCGAAACCATACAATTCATCAAAGTAATCCGAAGCATAGAATTCCCTGTCTCCCCAATCAAAGCCCAGCCATTTGACGTCTTCCCGAATAGCATCAACATATTCCTGTTCCTCTTTACTCGGATTTGTATCGTCAAAGCGAAGGTTGGTCAGGCCGTTATACTTTTCGGACAATCCAAAATTAAGACAGATGGATTTGGCATGCCCAATATGAAGGTATCCGTTCGGTTCCGGTGGAAACCGTGTATGAACACGACCTTCATTTTTACCTTCTTCAAGGTCCTTTTCGATGATTTGTTCGATAAAGTTTTTAGACTCTACTTTTTCCATGAATTTTCTTTAGTGTTGGAGCAACAAAGGTAAGGGGAAAATGATTCCTACATCTTATCAGGCATTTGAATTCCCAGCAGTCCCATTCCTGTTTCCAAAACCTTACCGGTCATCTGACTAAGGGCTAAACGAAATTCTTTCACTTCAGCAGTCTCAGCATTCAATATGGAATGGTCATGATAAAACTTATGATAAGCCCGAGCGACCTCATAGGAATAATTGGCCAGCGCTGAAGGATCTAGGCTTTCTCCAGATTGCTTCACGACAGCTGGAAACTGAGCTAAAATTGACATCAGTTCCTTTTCCAGAGGTTCCCATTTTGAAAAGGCAGTCTGGTAGTTCATGGGGGCATTTATCTCGGCCTTCCTTAGTACAGATTGAATCCGGACGAATGCGTTCTGAATATATGGTCCCGTATTTCCCTGGATATCCACAGACTCAGCAGGGTTAAAAACCATGCGTTTCTGTGGATTTACCTTGAGGATAAAATATTTCAGGGCTCCCAATCCAAGACGCCGGAATATTTCCTCTTGCTCCTCCTTTTTCACATCCACCAGTGTTCCACGTTCCTTCGCATTTTTTCGGATCTCCTCGACAACCTCCTCTACTAAATCATCTGCATCTACCACGGTACCCTCTCTTGATTTCATTTTTCCAGTGGGTAGATCCACCATGCCATATGATAGGTGAAATAGTCCGTCAGAATAAGGGGCTCCCAGTCTCTTCAAAATTTCAAAAAGAACTTTGAAATGATAATCCTGCTCATCTCCTACCACATAAACCATTTGATCAACACCCAAATCTTCATACCGGATCTGAGCGGTCCCTATATCCTGGGTCATGTAAACAGATGTCCCGTCAGAACGGAGGACCAACTTTTGATCCATTTTGACATCCTCTAGATCGATCCAAACGGAACCATCCTCCTTCTTGTAGAAAACGCCCTCCTCTAATCCCTTCTCAATGTATTTTTTACCAGGAATGTAGGTTTGAGATTCGTAATACATTTTATCAAACTCAACTCCAAGGGAATTATAGGTCTCATTAAATCCCCGATAAACCCATTTATTTAGTTTCTCCCAAAGGGCTCTTGTGTCAGTATCATTCTCCTCCCATTTTCTGAGCATCTCCCTGGCTTCCGATAAAACTGTGGGCTCCTCTCCTTCTGGCAATCCCTTTTTTTGTTCCTTTTCTAAATTATTGTAAGCCACATAGTACTTACCCACAAAATGGTCACCCTTCATTTCCGCCGTTTCAGGTGTTTCACCATTGGCGAGCTTTTTCCAAGCCAGCATGCTTTTGCAAATATGGATCCCGCGATCGTTAACGATCTGTGTTTTGATCACTTCATGCCCGTTATATTCCAGGATCCTGGAGCATGACCATCCCAAAAGAATATTCCTGATGTGACCCAGGTGAAGGGGTTTGTTGGTATTCGGAGATGAAAACTCTACCATGATCTTTCGGCCGGTTGGACCTGAAGAACCAAATTTTTCATCCTTGAGCCCTCCGGAAAGAAAGCCTGACCAAACCTCCGGGTTGAAGCTTAGATTAAGAAATCCTTTAACCACGTTGTAGGCTTCCACGGCCGGATCATTATCCAAGAGATATTTACCTAGTTCTTCACCTACCTGGACAGGGCTCTTTTTTGCATCCCTCGTAAATGGAAAAACCACGATTGTATAATCACCTGCAAATTCCTTTCGGGTAGGTGAAAAAGTCAGTTTATCCCCTGGAATGGAGATCCCGAATATTTCACTTAAGCCAAGGCTGGCTGTTTGGGCAATTTGATCAATGGTTTTCGAAATAGTCATAGCATTTTTTGCAAGGCGCAAAGTTATTTAATGCAATCAGAAAAATGTGATTTTGAAAAGAATATTAGGCTCTTTCCTTGGGGCGCTCTAGTTTCAAAGTCCCCGGAATGCAGAGTCCAAAACTGGTACTACCCTGCCAGGTTCCTGATAGGGTCAGTTTCCCTTCCTTATCCTGTTCCAAACGGAGTTGGTACTCTTTCAGGCACCACTCCATTCCCCCTTTTATCGATTGGTCTACGATCTTGATATCCTTTAAAACCAATAGATCTTTACCCAGGTACTTCCCCTCAATTTCCATGGTAGCGGTGATATCCTCAACCTTTACAACAGACCGGCCAGAAAATGTATCTCCCTTTTGACTGAGGTGGATCATGATACCATAAGAAGCTGCATATCCACCCTCATGTGTGAGCGTTCCCTGCCAGGTACCTTCAAGGTTTTGTTGAGGTTGGAACAGAAAGGAAAGGCCAAGCAGAAAAATCCAGTTCATAAGGCTCTAAC
>JABDJM010000482.1 GCA_013002475.1 Saprospiraceae bacterium
ATCAATTTGAGAGCCAGTAACTCCTGGCCCTGAGTATGTTCCTCCAGCAGGGGATCCACCCTGAATATTTACAAGGCCATCGTTTTCGCAGGCCATGTCATCACCCGAGATAAAATAACTTACAAACGGTAAACTATGAACGGTAATAACATCAACAGCTGAATCTGTACAACCATTGCCATCAGTATAGGTGTAATTTATTATATGGCTTCCTGCCCCTGCAACCGAAGCATTGAAATTTGTTCCAGTTACCCCAACTCCTGAATAAGTTCCACCAGCAGGAGTACCACCTGTCAAAGCTAATGTTGTACTAGAAACGCATTCCGAGTCATCTCCCAGAACTAATCCTACACTAGGTTTAGGATTTACAGTCACGGTGACAGAATCAACATAAGTATTGCTCAATCCATCGGTACCAGTAACCTTGTATTTCGTTGTGGTAGTTGGACTAACCACATGAGATACTCCGGCCCCTAAGCCATTGTCCCAACTATAAGTTACTGTGGGTGCTCCATTGGCTTCAGTAGCCGTTAGTGTGGTACTTTGCCCTTCACAAATGGTGACATCAGATCCGGCATCAACCATGAATATCTCCTCATATCCAAAGTTGTTGAACGTATCCACTTCCATTGGTGCTGAAAAAACCGCAGGTTCATAATTGTCTGTCGTGAAATTCATTCCCAAAGGAAGACTTGTGGAATCCACATGTACTACATAATGTTCAGGATAATTTGGATCACTATAGGAGACAACTAATCTTGGTGCTTGAGAGGAATTATTGTTCCAGGATTTTGCAGCTCTTTCGCCCAATACATCTCCGAAAAAGGAAAACACCATGGAATTTCCTGAAGACCAACCTGGGCGATTGACGATCTCACTGACAATATGTGCAATATCTGGCGAGCTATGAATTGAATTGGCAAACCAGTTGGGTACGTTATCCCATTGTACGTTTGAGTTTGTTAGGGTCCGACTACTAATATTATAAGCTGCGGTTGTGAAAATTGGTGCATTATCAATTGCTTCACCATATATTTCCACATCAAGGGGATCATTTCCATTTGTATTTGCCCGAAAATCTATTCTTGCACTTATAATATTTGCTCCTTGAGGAATATTCATTCCGGTGAAGCGGAGCCCCATAATTTGGTGCTGAGCAAACACCTTATCATAGGTAAAATCCATATCCATACCCGTGAGCAACATGGATCCTGTATTTACATTTTCCTCTGCGTCATTAGCTGAGGCATCGATCATTTTGGATACGTTATTTATGGTTCCCGGATAAACTAAAAAGCTGTAATAGCCATCAACTACTGTGGGGAAGGAATTTTTTAGAATATCTCCAGCATCTTTTAATCCATCCTGGTTAACATCTTCATAAAGATCCACAGTGATGCCTGACTGACCCGTTTCTCCGATCTCCTTTATCCCATTTGTGTTAGTGTCTTCAAAGACATACCCACTAATAAGGTGTTCGTTTGCGATCCCGAAATCATTTCCTGAATCATTTTGACCTACCGAAGATATTTGGGCAGACTCTACATCATCCGTTGTGTAATTTGCGCCAATTGGTAGAGTTAATACATCCGGCTGAATTACATAATTAGCGGTATCAGGTGTTGTGTAGTATATGGCTAATTTGGGTGCCATTGTTGTGCTTCCATTATAACTTCTGATCGACCTTTCCCCAAAGCCAGTTATAACGAAGGCCATACTATTGTCCGAGTCCCAACCGGGTCGATCAACTACCTCCTGGATAATTTTTGAAATGTCGGGGCTCGTATCTTCTACGTTTTGATTCCAGGTTGAAACGTAATTCCAATCAACAGAATCTGTCGTTTGATTTCGCCCTGAAATTTCATAGGAGTTCAGGGCATATGTGCTTGCACTATCTGTTGCTTCCGCCCTGATCGTCATGTGGGTGGTTGAAGATTCGCTATTGGTTGTTCCGGTAAAAGTAAACCGGGCATCAATAATCGTTGCTCCCTGAGGAATACCTACATTATTAAAGCGAATCCCAATAACCTCACCACCACAGGCAACTGTACCTACATCCAATGCTCCTCCATCATGAGTAATACAACCTGCGTTTGTGTCTGGCCCATCACATTCAGCACAGCCCACAAGCATTTCTTCTGCATCATCCGTTCCAGCATTTACCTGTAGGAAGGTGCTATCCATTTTTACTAACTGTGGATATACCGTAAAAGAGAAGATTCCATTAACTGGAGTAGTAGTTGTGTCTATCGGAGAATCTCCCCCATCTACGAGTCCGTCTCCGTTGACATCCTCATACAATATAACATCTACTGCATTAGCACCCGGATCTCCTGCTGAGTTGAGCGTGTCGCTATTTAAATCCTTAAAAACGGTTCCTGAAATGGTGCTAGCCACCTGGAAGCCGAAATTATTTTCGGTATCATTTTGACCAGCTGCGGAAAAATAGGCAGTCTCAGCATTGTCTGTTGTGAGGATCGATCCTCCCGGATAGGATGCGAGGTTGGTGTTGATTATATAATGGAAATCACCTCCTGAATAATCATTGTCCAATGCAAAAAGGTATGCCCCATTGGCATCCGTTGTGGTACTTTGAAGTAGTGTGTCGGTTCCATCCAATACTCCGTCATCATCAATGTCATCATACAGCCGGACGGTTATCCCTGTATGTCCATTGTCTGGGAAAGCAAAAGTGGCATCACTATCGACGTCACGGAAAACATATCCGGTAACTTGGTTAGAATCAAAAAGAGCTAAATAAGGAGAGATATTTTCAGCCAGCTCTGAGGTACTCCCAAAGCTTCCTCCACCGTGATCAATAGTGGCCGTTGCCGAAACAAATGTCCCAAGTGGAAGTGAACCCGTCAGTGGAGTACTAAAGGAAGCATCACCACTACCATTGGTCGTTACGGATGTAGCACCCAGGTAAGTTTCTCCTTCACCAAAGCCCGTTCCATCTTCGGTACTGTTAGCGTAAAACTCAATTCGGAAAGTTGTATCCGCAATTGAATTTAAAGTACCATCAATCGTAATGGACGGGGAGATATCCATTTTGGCAGAGGTTAGAACAGGGTAGTTCTGTAAATTATTAGGTCCTGTATCTCCATCGCCTAGGTCATTTGTAGAGACTCCATCGTTATTGAGATCTATGGCTAAACCCCCGTTTTCAAAAAATTCATTTCTTAAAAAGGCATTACTGGTTCCGGATGTTGTGAGCACCGCAAGTCCTGCGTTTGTATTATTTAAAATGATATTCTTTTCTGTAGCGTCATCAGAACCATCACCATTGGAACCAATAATGTTATTTGATGCATCCCCTTGTATTATAATCCCATGGCTGTTGTTCCCTCTTGGATTATTTAAGTCTGCTGTACTTCCAACTATGTTTCCATAGACCCAATTATCATTGGATCCAGAATTTCTTACTAGGATTCCATTATTCGAATTAGAGCCCGATAAATTATTTCGAACGATGTTACCGTCGGCATTTTCCGTTACGAGGATACCATTGTCTGTAACTCCACCTGGATTACCTAAAGCATCAATTCCCACCCAATTTTCTTCAATGATATTATAATCACCGTAGCCTGTGCTGCCATCGATCTCTAATCCCTCATCCGTAAAATTTACTACGATGAAGCCTTTGATGGTAGAGCTATCAGTTCTTAAAATCAAGGCTCCTGAAGTACTTGTAGCATTGGTTCCATCAATAGTGATTAAAGGGCTACCAGAGTAGCCAGGCTGAGATGTAGCATCTATAATTACAGGGTCTACTATGTAATCCAAACCCGTTCCGTTTGGATATGCTCCAGGTATACCATTAGGGGAAATAGTTTGGCTTCCCGAACCGATACTGAATTTGATCGTGTCCAATCCAGCCAGGGCGTTTGCTTCTTCAATAGCGGCTCTAAG
>JABDJM010000500.1 GCA_013002475.1 Saprospiraceae bacterium
GATGAGGACATTATTTCTGCAGCTGAAAAGTCAAACAGCTGGGAGTTTATTCAATTATTTCCTGAAGGGCTGGATACCATTGTCGGAGAAAGAGGAGTTAAACTATCCGGGGGGCAACGACAAAGGATTGCCATAGCCAGAGCAATTTTGAGAGACCCTGCCATACTTTTACTTGATGAAGCCACCAGCTCCCTGGATGCCGAAAGCGAAAAGGAAGTCCAGGAGGCGCTTGCAAAACTCATGGAAAACAGAAGTTCAATCATCATTGCACATAGATTAGCTACCATCCGGGATGTTGACAGGATCTATGTGATTGATGGAGGAAAGGTTGTAGAAGTTGGAACACATGATGAATTGATCGAAAACGATAATGGCTTGTATTCCGGACTGGCCCGGCTGCAGTTTGAAAGCATCTAAGTATGATCTCTCTTAATAGTGATCTATCAAAAATAATTCTGGGACTTGTTTTGTTCTTTGTCCCCATAATAGGCTATTCAATTCAGCTTCCCTTTTTTCAAAACTGTTTCAACCTCACAAGAATTCTAGGCATTTATGCAATTGTCGGGGCTGCCATCGGTTTGGCACTTGGAATTATCCTTCTGCAAAAGCAGGAAGAAGATTTTCACAAACTACAGATCGGGATCGCAGGAATAGTCATTGGCGTTCTATTATTTCCATTGTTGTTTATTAGCCTGAACAGGATTTTGCCGACAAGCACTTCAGAGATTCTGAAAGTGCCCGTGGTCAGTGTTCATGAAGTTCGACAAAGTCGCTTTGGAGATTTGGGATTGGATTTGGAAGCTGAGGGATACTACATTTTTGTACTTGTAGATGAGGAAGTCCTTCGGCTGCATTCGGAATCCACAAAAGATGTTGAAGAAATTACCGAAGGAGCGATAACTGAACTTGAGTTTCATCGAGGAATATTAGGCTTAAAATGGGGTAGATTGTTGCTTTCAGGTCAATCCATTTAACATACCTTTGGCAAGTGCATATACAAAAGGACACTTCATTAAAAGAGTATAACACTTTCGGCATTTCAGCGAAAGCAAAAGCTTTTTTTAAGCTGGAAAAGGTAGAGGAGTACGATCCGGGATTCCTACAAGACTATGATGATCTGTTTATCCTTGGAGGAGGCTCCAATATTGTTTTACCTGACAATTTTGAGGGCCTGGTTTTGAAGGTGGAGATCCTTGGAAAAAAAGTACTGAGTGAAACTGAAGAAGATGTCCTGATAGAAGTAGGCGCAGGAGAAAATTGGCATCAATTTGTTCTTTGGACTTTAGAGCAGGGATATTTCGGTCTTGAAAATCTTTCTCTGATCCCCGGAACCCTTGGAGCGGCACCCATACAAAACATCGGTGCCTACGGAGTGGAATTAAGTGAATGCCTGGAATCTGTAAAGGGCATTTTCCTGGTAGATGGTACTCCGTTTTCTATATCGAAGGAGGAATGCCAGTTCGGTTATCGGGACAGCATTTTCAAAAATGCCTGGAAGGGTAGGATGCTTATCAGCCATGTCTGCCTCCGACTATCAAAGACTTTTGTACCGAAAACAAATTACGGGGCAATCAAGGATGTCCTTCAGACAAAGGAGATTGATGATCCCTCGGCTTCGGATATCTCAAAAGCGGTGATATCGATCCGCCAGTCCAAGTTGCCGGATCCAAAAGAATTGGGCAATGCTGGAAGTTTCTTTAAAAATCCTATCATTCCCGAAGAGGTATTTAAAGGACTTCAGGAAAAATATCCTGAGATCCCCTATTACCCAGATAAAAAAGACCATGTCAAAATCCCGGCAGGATGGCTGATAGAAAGATCGGGATGGAAAGGAAAAAAAACCGGTCAGGTTGGGATGCATGAAAAACAAGCCCTGGTCCTGGTGAACTATGGAGAGGCTACCTCAAAAGAAATTGCTGCTCTAAGCGAAAAGGTTCAACAATCCGTGTTCGATCAATTTGGAATCACACTGGTCAGAGAAGTGACCATTCTTTAATTTTCCTGACCTTTTGAAGGATCATCAGCAGGGTACTCATAGGGTTTTTCCTTTTTACTTAGGATCCGGGTATACCGTTTCGGATTTAGTCGGACATCCTGAAGCAATAACTCCATTTCTCTGCCGGCAGAATTCAATTTATCATACAAAGCCTCATCCTTTGCTAATTTTCCTAAGCTTCCCTGGCCAGCGTTGATATCTTCTAATAATTTAGTGATGCCATCAAAGGCGGAATTTGCCTTTTCAAGGGTCCCCTGAAGATTGTCCAAAGTGGTTTTTGCCGAGATCAGGGTACCATTAGTGTTTTCTACAGCCTGGTTTAGCTCCATCTTATTGAACTTCTCGCTAAGCTCTGCAAAATTCTGAAGGATCTGATTGATCTGAGCATCATTGTTTTTCAAATTGGAGCTAATCGATTCAAAGTTGGAAAAGGTGCCGGTAAGAGAAGATCGTGATCCGGCCAACAGCTGATTAAGCTCTGTCGTTGTACCTCTTAAC
>JABDJM010000516.1 GCA_013002475.1 Saprospiraceae bacterium
GTACTTATCTCGCTTCTCATAGCGAACTGTAGTTCCATTCCAAGGGTAAATCCTTCTGTCTGAAATTCTTTCGTCACCCTGGTTGGCCTGATTTCCTATCAATGCTAAAGCGGCATATTCCCACTCAGCCTCGGTAGGCAATCTATAAGCCGGAAGCATAATACCATCTTCAAACTTCACTGCTCGTTCTCCTCCTGTTTTGAAATCAGGAAGGTTTTTGCGAACAGAGCCTTGGTACTGTCCTAATAAATATGCTTCTGTGTTGAAGTTATCTTCATCCTTTTGTTCCGGGGTTGGATTCAGGATACCCCTTTCGATAAGGACCATCTCATTAACCCTGTCCGTCCTCCATCGGCAATATTCGTTTGCCTGTACCCAATTGATACCAACTACAGGATAGTTATCATAAGAAGGGTGACGGAAATAAGTCTCTACGAAGGGTTCATTATATGAAAGTTCCTCTCTCCAAACTAAAGTATCCGGAAGAGCGGCTTTAAAAACCTCAGGATAGGATTCACCATACACCCTGTCAATCCAGTAGAGGTATTCTTTATAATCAACATTGGAAACTTCGGTTTCATCCATATAAAAGGAGGAAACTGTTACTCTTCTAGGGATTGCATTCCAATCGAATATCACATCCTGATCGGTTACCCCCATTGAGAAAGTACCACCCTCTATTAGAACAAGGTTTGGTCCGGTAACCTGACCTTCGTAGTCGTGCTTTTCAAATCCACCCCATTCGGTGTCATTGTAATTCCATCCTGTTGTGGATGACTTCTCCGTTCTTTTACAAGAAGTAAGTAAAAAAACGGCCGCAACCAAAACCAAACCTAGCTTAAGAATACTCTTCATGTTCATCATTAATTATGAGCGGAAAAATGCCCGCCAAATATAGGAAATCCAGAGGATAATCTATCACCTATTGAATATGAGGTTTTTAGCAAAATCAGTGCCTTTTTGTTCCACTCTGCCCAATTTCTTATCGAAACATCTGAAAACAATCGTTAAGATCACTTTTTCGAGGTCCCTCAAAATCCAAAATCAAGGAGATTTCATGGGTTCCACCTGTATTTGAAAGATTGAGCTCACCCGGTAATCGCAGATCAAAACTATAACCAATTTTGAACTTATCTTGCTGAAAACCAAGGAGAAATATCATTGCGTCGGGATTACTCCAGGCGTGACGGTACCAAGCTCCTCCATAAATCTTACCCAAGCCAACATAAGTTCCAACATTCACCTGGCCAAAATCGCCCTGCTTTATCAACATCACATTCGGGGATAAAAACGAGGTCAGGTCCTGGTTATTGCTTTTTGAGAGGGATATTTGGGCCCCTCCGTGTATGGTCATCCTAAGCGGCAACCCTGTGTCAAGACTATTATTTGAGCCGATAAAGACCTGGTCCGGAGTATTCAAATGCTTTAATGAAAGACCTACATAGAATTTAGGAGTATAAGCAAGAAATCCTGCCCCAACATCCAATTTGGTCCTATTTAGGTCATCTGGTCTGATTTCCGCAGTTGGATTAATGATTTCAGACTCGTTTTCAAGTTGATCGTAAAAAATCAGTTTATCCCAATCTAATCTTGTTTGTATTGCCCCAGCTTCAGCCCCCAGCTTAAAGCTTAGATTTCGGTTTACCTGCACCCGATAGGCATAACTAAGGCGTCCGATATGAGTATTGATCAGCCCTTCTCCTGCGTCATCAGTGAGTAAAGAGACCCCTATTCCACTATTGAAGGACTCAAAAAACTGAGAGTATGATAGAGCGTAGGTCCTGTAGGCCTGAATACCTCCAAGGCTAGTCCATTGATTCCTATAATTTGCAGCGAAAAAAGGAGCCAGGGTATTTCCCGTAAAAGCAGCATTGATATTTAATGGCGCAGAATAGAATTGGCTAAACACAGGATCCTGGCCATTCGAACTAAAAGAAAGGATCATACCTAATAAAAGCCCATATGTTCTTAAATGTCTTTTCATTTGCCCAATTCCTCCCTCGAAGCTTTTATTTTTGATAAAATTCGTCAAACCAGACTGGTCTTCAGCATGTTCAATAATAGCCTGTTGATTATTGCGTTGCTAAGCTAGATTTAAACGAAAGACTTTCACTCTCATTGCTTACACAATTTATGAAAAAAGCACTCTCCATTTTTGTCCTGGCACTGCTTTTTGCCGGATTACAGGCACAAACCTTCATTCTTGAAGACGAAATCCGCTGGAGTGAGGAAGAAAGGGTGATCCCTTCGGAATCGGTATTTGCCGAATCCTTTTTGCACTTTTCGGCTGCTCACTACTCAAAGGAAAAACCTTTCCTGCCGTTTTACTTTTTTAGTAAACCAGTATCCGGCCCCGGAGAGATACAATTGAATATTGTAAAAGCAGATTACGAGCCTCTTGAAGCGAATTTACCGGAAGAGGTCCTTGCCCAAATTCCAACCAGATTGGAAATTGTTTCCCGTGTGAATAAAGCGCGGAATCAATATTTCGCACAGGGAGAATTCATTCCCTTGGTCCGGGATGGGGCGGTACTTAAAAAATTAGTTGGGTTTACAGTTGAAGCAAGACTAACACCGACATTTTCTTCAATCCCAAGGACCACACAAACATTTGAATCTGTTTTAAATGAGGGACAGATATTTAAGCTATCAATAACAGAGGTTGGCGTGTACAGGTTGGACAGCGAGTTCTTTTCTTCCATATTGGGATTAGATCCCCAAACCATTACTCCTGGCAACATCCAACTTTTTTCAACACCAAGTGGCCCCCTACCTGAACCCAACAACGTTAGCCGAACTGATGACCTTGCAGAAATACCTTTTCAATTTTATGGAGGAGATGATGGGTCCTTTGACTCCGGAGATTACGCCTTGTTTTGGGCTGATGGTCCTCATAGATGGAATTTTGATGAAGACCTCGAAAGATTTACCAGATCTACGGATCCCTACTCTTTTGAGCAATTCTTCTTTTTGAAAGTCGGATCAGAAAGTGGTGCCCGGATCAGTCCTGTGGCCAGTCTTCCCTCCGGAGAATATGTTACTGATAGCTTTGACGATTATCAGCAATTTGAAGAAGACAAGTTCAATATACTTTTTCAGGAAGATGGTGCACAAGGGAGTGGAAGGCAATTTTTTGGCGACTTGTTTCTTTCTGAAAGAAGCAGAGACTTCAGTTTCGATTTCCCAAACATAGTTTCAGGTAATACTGCAGAGCTTTATGTCAGAATGGCTGGAAGAGCAGGAACCAGCTCTCGTTTTAATGCAGACTGGAATGGAAGCAACTTTCAAAGCACTACAATTTCTCAGGTGTCAATTGGAAATCCAATAGATGATTTTGCCAGAGCAGGAAATATTACCGCCCAGTCGCAAGTGTTATCCACTCCCATAGATTTCACTTTGAACTATCCGGCTTTGGGCGATGGGACGAATAAAGCCTGGCTAGACTTCATTGAAATAAATGCCCGCAGGGAATTGATCCATGTTGGGGATTTTATGGTTTTTCAGGATGCGGAAGTCAGGGAATTTAACTCTGCCCAGTTTGAACTGGAGGGCCCTTCCGATCTGATGATCTGGGATATCTCCGATGATGTATTTCCTATGAATCAGGATTACAGCTATGAAGACGGTGAGTTGGTTTTCTCCAGGGAATCAGCAGACCAGGATCTCAGGTTTGTTTCATTTGACCCTACTACTGAGTTTCCTGCTCCGGCCCTGGTTTCCATAGTTGACAATCAAAATCTTCATGGCCTGGACAGAGCGGATCTTGTGATCCTCTATCATCCGGAATTTGCGGCTGAGGCAGAGCGTTTAGCTGACCATAGGAGGGCCTTTTCAGATTTTGTTGTTGAGTTGGTTTCGATTGAGAAAGTATGGAATGAGTTTGGTGGGGGAAAGAAAGACCCTGTTTCGATTCGCGACTTTTGTAAAATGCTTTATGACCGGGATGAGCAATTTCGGTATTTGTTGCTTTTTGGGGATGCAAGTTTTGATGCCAGAGACATATACCAGGCAGGTCAAAATTTTGTTCCGACTTTTGAGACTAAGGAGTCCTTTGATCCCATCCTCTCCTATCCGGCTGATGATTTTTTCGGCTTGCTGGATGCAGATGAAGGTGGCAGCATTGCAGGTGGACTTCTTGATTTAGGGATCGGGAGGATTACCTGTCGGACGCTAGCCGAGGCCAAAACTGTAGTAGATAAGATCATCCATTATGATAACTCTCCACAGACATTAGGAGATTGGAGAAATCGAATTGTGTACATAGGAGACGATGAGGATGGTAACACTCATCTCAACGATTCAGATGATCTGGCCACAGAAACATTTGGGGAACATCCTGAATTCAATGCTGTGAAGATCTATTTGGATGCCTACAGGCAGGAGGCCACTGCCGGGGGGACCAGGTTCCCTCTTGCTACTGAAGATCTCAACAGAAATATGTTCCGGGGAGCCTTGGTTATGAATTACTTTGGGCATGGAGGATCTCAAGGTTGGGCTCAGGAAAGGGTCCTTGATCAACAGGATATACAAAGCTGGGAAAACCTGGACCGGATGCCATTGATAGTAACAGCAACGTGCACTTTTGCCGGATTTGACGGACCAGAATTGACCTCCGGTGGAGAGTTGGCTTTGCTAAACCCTAACGGAGGACCTGTGGCCTTGTATAGCACAACCCGGGCCGTATACTCCAACTCAAATGACGCCTTGGTAAGCTCCGTTTTCGAAACCCTTTTCCAACCTAATTCTGAGGTTGTCTGGACCTTAGGTGACATTTTCAGAAAGGGAAAAAATGAATCCAATACGGGACATAATGCAAGAAAGTTTGCACTTCTAGGGGACCCTAGTCAGACCTTAAAGGTCCCGCCTTTAGAAGTTAGAACCACATCCATAAATGGAAAACCTGTTAGTGATCAAACCCCTGACAATCCTGTAGACACGTTGGAGGCTTTGGATTTGGTGACTGTTTCCGGAATTGTTTTAGATGAAA
>JABDJM010000531.1 GCA_013002475.1 Saprospiraceae bacterium
CGGCTTCATGCAATTTGATATAGGCGTCCTTCATCTCATCCGTTATCCAGGATTCAAAGTTCTGACCCTTTCGTTTGTTTTGCTGGCAATGCTTAATAACTTCTTCAAAGGCCCTGTCGATACTCCAGGCATACTTCTGATTATTGAAATAGGGCCTCATAGATTTTGAGACCTTTAGTTCTTCCGGAAAAAGAACAAACCTGGGGTCTGGTGACCACCAAAGAATTGGGTCTTCGGGATTATACCAGGGAAAAATGCCCTGGGAGTAAGCTAAGATCAATCTATTGATGGACAGGTCACCTCCGACAGCAAGTACGCCTTGCTCGTTGGCAAGCTCAGGATTTGGAAAAGCAATAGATTGATTGTCCAGCCAGAAGATCGGCATACATTGGGATTCAGGCTGCTAATGATAGGTTATCAGTCGATCCGTTCGATTACTGCGGAAAGACCTCGGTCGGCAAGACCTTCACGAAGTGGTCTTAGAATTCTTTCGGAGGCCGTTTTCACAGTAGCCCGACCCTTGAAATGGATCAGCATAGAGCACTGCTCAGCCTGCTCAAGATTATGCTTCAGAATATCGATAAAGGTTTTAATAACCCACTCGAAGGTATTGTGATCATCATTAAAGACAACTAACTCGGCAGGTTCACCGGCATCCACCTCCTCATCCATTACGAGAACGTCCTCCTCTTCTTGATATTGAGTGGAAAGAATGGGGTCAGTGTAGAATGTTTCTTTGGTCATGGTTCTTTAGTTAATTTGACTTAAAGCACCTTGAATGCCTTCAAAGTTCGGTAAATCTCCGGCAGAATCCAATACCTCCGCATACTGAATTATGCCCTCTTTATCAATAACAAACGCCGAGCGCTTGCTAACACCTTTCATATCCAGGACAAAAGTCTCATAAAAGGCTCCATAGGCCCTGGAAACTTGCTTATTAAAATCGGATAAGAGGGGGAAATTAAGATTGTTCTCTGCTTTGAATTTACCCAAAACGGCAAAAGAATCCACTGAAATGGCTAAAATTTCTGCATCTAATCCCTCATAAACGCTCATATTATCTCGCATCGTACATAGTTCCTTAGTACAAACACCTGTAAAAGCCAGGGGGAAAAAGAGGATCACCACCTTCTTGCCTCGGTAATTATCCAGAGAAACCTCGGTCTTATCGGAGGCATAAAGGGTAAAGTTGGGAGCCAGGTCCCCTATTTGTAATGTCATGCTATTATGTTGGTGATTGCCGCAGGAAATCCGCTGCTATCAAATTTAAAGAATCCAGGCAATTTAACATAAGGGGCCAGGCAAAAGTTTGGTTGAGGTGGGCATTCTTATACATTTGTTGCCATGGCTGAAGTGCGGAAGGCTTATCTGCAGTTACATATTGCTGTATTACTCTATGGATTTACTGCAATCCTTGGAGACCTGATATCCCTCTCTGCCCCGGTTTTAGTCTGGTGGCGGGTATTCTTTACAAGCTTAAGTTTCTTTTTCCTATTCCCTGTTTTTGCGAGATTGAAAGCGCTGCCCAGAGGACTGATCTGGAGATTTATGGGTATCGGGGTGTTGATCGCCCTCCATTGGATCACCTTCTTCGGGTCGATCAAATATGCCAATCCTTCGGTTTGCCTGGTCTGCATGGCCACCACTTCCTTTTTTACAGCTATCCTGGAACCGAGCCTGCTTAGACAAAAGCACAAGTGGTATGAATTTGTACTTGGACTCCTGATCATCCCGGGAATGATCCTGGTGGTCCGGGGACTTCAGATAGACATGTGGGTCGGTGTGTTGCTGGGTTTGGTCTCTGCCTTCCTGGCCTCACTCTTTTCAATATTGAACAAAAAATATATCCATCGGGCAGACCCGCAGGAGATCACTTTTGTGGAGTTAGGAAGTGCCTGGCTGTTCATTAGTTTGTTACTGCCATTTATACTTCGTGGCAATGTTGCTTTTTTGCCGGAGGGGATGGATTGGGCTTACCTTTTGGTTCTTTCTCTCCTGTGTACCACTTTCGCCTACGTGCTTTCTTTGAAAGCACTCAAGCACATTTCTGCCTTTGCGGCAACACTCACAATTAACCTGGAGCCGGTATACGGAATTCTGCTCGCCTTCTTTTTTCTGAATGATGCGCAGGAACTAGATCATAATTTTTATCTGGGCTGTCTTGTGATCTTATTGTCAGTGTTTGCCTATCCGGTAATCCAAAAAAGGATCAATCGAAAAAAATCTATTTCTTAGTCGCGTGAAAAACAAAGTCTTCAACAGAGATTACGATATCCTTGCTAAGTATTGTCTGGAGAACAG
>JABDJM010000553.1 GCA_013002475.1 Saprospiraceae bacterium
AAATAGGATTGAAAAAAATCCCAAAGAAAAGTCCTGCTTCCGTTTCAGAACCCGTTGCGATTTCTGAGCCAGTGATCCTCAAGAATGTGTTTTTTGATACTGCATCTTCGGAGTTAAGGCCTGAGAGTTTTTCGGAGCTTGAAAAACTAAAAAACTTCTTAAATGAAAATCCTGGCCTTGTTATCAGGATCCAGGGGCACACCGATAACGTGGGTGAGGACCTGTATAATAAAGACCTTTCTTTGGCAAGGGCAAAGGCGGTTTATCAATTCCTGATTGACAAGGGAATTTCTTTGCAACGTTTGAGCTTTGAAGGTTTTGGGGAGATTCAACCAATCGATTCCAACGATACTGAACAGGGAAGGCAAAATAACCGACGTACCGAATTTGTTGTCCTGAGCAGTAAACCCGAATAGTCGCACCGTGAATTTTTCAGAACATGTATTAAGATTTCACAAGGGGCTCAGTCCAGACTGGAATTTGCCAAAAGGCTTTGACCTGATCTATCCATTTGATAATGAAGAAACCTGGTCCTGCATGGATCAGTTTTATAATAAATACTTTTCTGATTCACATTCGCGGGTATTCCTGCTCGGTATAAACCCGGGGCGCTTTGGTGCAGGAGTGACAGGGGTAGCTTTTACTGATCCGTGGCACCTGGAGGAAATCTGTAAGATCGATTCGCAATTTCAAAAGCGCAAAGAACTATCCTCCATTTTTGTGTATCAACTGATCCAGGAGTTTGGTGGTCCCAAGGCTTTTTATGAACGGTTTTATATTAGTTCTGTCTGTCCGCTGGGTTTCTTAAAGGGGAAGGTGAATTGCAATTATTATGATGATAAGGGTCTTCAGGAGAAAGTAAAACCACAGATCCTCGAAAATTTAATTACTCAGACAGAAGGATTCATGAAGGGCTCAACCGTTGTTTGTTTGGGGATGGGCAAGAATTACAAATTTTTAGACAGGCTGAATAAAGAGCACAAAATTTTCAAAAAGGTTATTCCTCTTCCGCATCCGAGATGGATAATGCAATATCGGCGGAAGGATGTAAACAAATATGCGGGCGAATATCTTTCAGTATTAGAAAAGCTATAGCTTTGCCAAAATTTTCAAATGGAAAGAAGAATAGATGGTTGGTATAGTCCATCCTTGAATAAACATATGGAGATCGTGGCCTACGGCCACTATGGCTTCGCCCTGCTACTTCTCCCGACAGCTGCAGCAGACTATTTGGAGTATGAAAGGTTTCAGCTCATTGATACCCTGCGACCATTTATTGATTCCGGAAAGTGTAAAGTTTTCTCCATCAATAGTATTAATGCAGAAAGCTGGTTGAATAACCACATGAACCCCAGGCATAAAGCCATTAGGCATACCCAGTGGAACCAATACGTTTACAATGAAGTCGTCCCATTCATAAGGACCCATACTTCTGATGATACTCCGATCATTGTTTCCGGAGCAAGCCTTGGGGCGTTGCATGCTGCAAACCTGTATTTCAAACGACCCGATCTTTTGAATGGGGTTATTGCCATGTCAGGTGATTATGAGTTGGCAACTTATACAAAGGGCTACCAGGATGAGGACGTGTATTTCAACTCTCCACCTCAATACTTGCCCGACCTGAATGACGATTACTATCTCCCTCGTCTACAGCAAGCGAATCACATACACATTTTAACGGGATCTGGTGACTATGAAAACCCGGACGCTTCACGCAAGCTTGGTGGAATTCTTTCCACTAAGTCAATTCCTCATGAACTGGACATCTGGGGTTGGGATATGCGCCATGATTGGCCCACTTGGAGAGCAATGCTGCCTCATTATTTAGGATCCCGGTTTTAGGCTACTAGTCACCCAACCAGGCAACGCATTTCAATTCAATGGCTATTGGTGTAGGCAATGAGTCAATGCCAACCGTAGTTCGGCAAGGCTGATGGTCTTTGAAGTATTCAGCGTAGATACCATTGTAAGTTTCAAAATCTCTCTGCATATTAGTCAAAAAGACCGTGATATCGACCAGGTCTTCCCAGCGGGCTCCGGAGGCTTCAAGAACCGTTTTCACATTTTGAAGCACTGAATGGCATTGGGCCGCAAAATCGAAAGTTTGAAAGTTTCCAGACTTGCTTTGGACTAACCCTGGAACTCCGTCTCCCTTAGGATCCCTGGGGCCGATCCCGCTTAAAAACAGAAAATTTCCCACTCTTCGGGCATGAGGATAGGCACCTACCGGCTTAGGGGCATTTTCAGTGTGAACAGTCGGTTTTGCCATGCTTTTTAGATTTTTGCTAATATAGGGATAAGTCAACTCCACAAACCCTCGAAAATAACCTGGAGGGAGGATACGTTTTTTTGATACAAATGAAACCAAAACCCCAATTTTCCATATAATTCAGGATACGTTCGCCTGATCTAATTATGTTTAAGTCAACAATCATATTCCTTCTTTTTTGTTTGGCAGGACCTCTTCATTCCTGGGGGGCGAAATCTCTTGTCACGGGAAATGTAAAGTCATCCCTCTATGGAGTTGAAATTGATCTTACCGTAAATGAGAAATATCTCAACGGAGACCTGATCAGCTATACTTCCCATATAGATCAAAATGGGAACTTTTCATTCGAGGTAGACATCAACGAACCGGAATTGGTAAGCCTGAATTATGCAGGTAAAAGGGCCTTGCTTTTTGTGCAGCCTAATGACACGCTTCATGTTGAGGGGAACGGTGCGGATTTTCCAGGGAACCTTTCTTTCATGGGAAAAGGAGGGGCTGACAATGAGTACCTAAAAAACTATTTCAAGAAGTACCCGGTAGAAACCAATCAGTTCAAATTGAAGCAATACAAAGCTGGAAATTTTTGGTTTACAGTAAATCCGGAATTTGATAAAATGATGATGGCGCAGCACCCTGCCCAGTTTCGGAGCAGTATGGACGAGCGCAAGCGAAGCGCTCAGGCTGAATTCGATTCTTTCATAGAAAAATTTCCAGGTACTTTAAGTCCGGGATTTGTGGAATATCTGAATACGGAAATCATTTTTGATTGGGCATATCACCTGATCCTTTACGGGGACGTATTCAAACTGAAATATGGAATTCAACAAGACTACTTTGAATTCCTTTCAACTGTTCCCACTGGAGTGGAAACCATCGGCAATTATTGGTGCCGGGAATTTTTGAAGGCTTACCTGGATCACCTACATCAGGATAGAGGCGCTTATGGTATCACACATCTCGAAAAATACTCATTGGCATCTGATTATTTTTCTGGCAGAGCATTATACTTTCTTCAGTCGGAAATGATCGCTAAAGGTTTCAGGTCAAATGATCCTTCCAGCATGATCGGGAAGTACTGGAGTTTTACGGAAGAAAACCCCTACACCTATTTTTCAGAAAAGGTAAGTACCATCTATCAAAAAGCGGTACGGACAGCTAGTGGTAGCCTTGCACCCCACTTTGAGTTGACTAGCAGTAACGGTAATGCTGTTTCTCTTAAGGACCTAAAGGGAAAAGTGATTTTTCTGAATTTTTGGGCCTCCTGGTGCAGGCCTTGTATCAGTAAAATGGAGGCTTTGAAATCTATCCAGCCAGACTTGCAAAATTCCAACGTGGAGTTTGTAAATATTTCACTGGATAAATCACGGGATACCTGGAAAAGGACAATCGAAAACCGTGGCTTCGGAAATGCCATAAATCTGTTTGCAGATAATGCGATCGAAACAGGAGTTGCCGCTCAGTATGGGGTCAAAATACTCCCTCAGTTCTTTATCATTGATAAAAATGGATTCTTTTCCAGAAAGCCAAAAAGTCATGATTTGGTGGCTATACAAAATCTACTTTCAGAATTGAACCTTCAGAATTAATGCGCCCTACTATCCAAATAAATACAATACTTCTAATAGCATTCATCTATTCTCTAGGTGTTGGAAAATCTATAGCCCAGCCTGAATCTATGGGCCAGACGATGCCTTTTTTTAGGGGCTGCTCTGAAGTAAAAAAACTGGATGACAAAAGGGAATGCTCCAATAGGGCACTCGTTAATTACCTAGGTGCTGCTATTGATTACCCTGAGGAAGCACGCAATGAAAGAATTGAAGGAACCGTCTACTTGAGTTTTGTGGTAGACAGCCTCGGTAAGGTTGGAAATGTAATGGTGTTAAGGGGCATTGGCGGTGGTTGTGATGAATTAGCTGTTTCGATCCTCAAAGAAATGCCAAGGTGGGAACCAGGTATTAGGGAAGGAAACCCAGTTTCGGTAAAAATGAATTTGCCTATACAGTTTGCGCTCGGTAAAGAGGGTGAGTTAGAGGAGCAATATCGGATCATTTGGGAAAATTACGCCGACAGACCAAGTTTGACAAAAGAGGAGATCCTGAATGCCTTGAATACACCGGTATCTCTTTTGGATGAAAAAGGAAACAATGTAGTGTTGAGCGAGCTTACCTTTCTAAGGACGAAGAAAAATAAATTCAAAGATGCTTCCTCTTCCGGACAGGTCACTTC
>JABDJM010000555.1 GCA_013002475.1 Saprospiraceae bacterium
GGCTGAACTCATTCAAATTAGTCTGCCGGAAATACCTTTACCAAGGAAAAGAAAAAAGAAAAAGAAATCATGAAATACAAAGCAATTGGACGATCCGGTCTGATCAGTTCTAACCTCTCCCTGGGCACTATGATCTTTGGAGAAGACTCTGATCGTTCTACCCCTGAAGCGGATGCCATCAAAATGATCGATCAATATTTAGCTCAGGGTGGTAATCATATAGACACGGCGGATGGTTACGCGAAAGGGCGATCCGAAGAAATAGTGGGTAAAGCAGTAAAAGGAAAAAGAGAGAATCTCATAATTGCAACTAAAGTCCGATTTCCAACCTCGGATGATGTGAATGATGTTGGCCTTTCACGGTACCATATTATCCAGGGTGTGGAGCAAAGTCTAAATCGATTGAATACGGATCGCATCGACCTTCTTTATGTGCATTGCTGGGATCCAATTACGCCTCTTGATGAGACCGTCCGGGCACTGGATGATCTTGTTAGATCTGGAAAGGTGCGTTATTTAGGTCTTTCCAATTTTAAAGCCTGGCAATCCATGAAAGCCCAGGCACTTTGTGACCAATTAGGGGCAGGTCGTTTCATTGCTGGTCAGTACCAATATAGTTTGGTCAAACGTGATATTGAACACGAGTTCTTCGATCTATTTGAATCGGAGGGCCTGGGCTTGATGCCCTGGGGCCCATTAGGTGGAGGATTCCTAACAGGAAAGTACGAGCGTTCCGGACCCACCAGTGGACGGATCGCCACAACGCATGAAGGCACAGAAGAAAGTTGGGCCAGAAGGAATACTGAAAAAAACTGGAAGATCCTGGACGCTGTCAAAGAGGTAGCTGCCAAACATAATGCCTCTCCGGTTCAGATTGCTCTAGCCTGGGTGCTATCAAAACAAGTCGTTTCATCCCTGGTGATCGGAGCCAGAACTATGACTCAGCTGGAAGATAACCTTAAGGCAAACGAAGTAACATTGGATAAGGTGGATTTGGCTACCCTGAATGAATTAAGCACATCAGACGAACTTTATCCATACCGGTTTATCAGTAGCTATGGCAAAAGGAAATTTTAACCTGGGTCTAAGATCTAAGCTGAATTAAGTACATATCAGTAAAGAGAATACTTTCCTGACTTCTTTGGACCGCCAAAATTTATATCTAATTTTATTTATGGCCGGGAGGAGTATAATGGGGATGGGAATAATAGGGTGTGTTTTACTCAGTTTTTTTTCTTATTCAAATTCCAATTTAGATAGTATTGTTTGTAATGTTCAGGTCGATGCAGGCCAGGACCTTGCAGCATGTGGTCCCAATGGCCAGGTCAATTTGCAGGGCTCGGTCATTGGTGATTATGTAAGTCTTGAATGGACTCCAGCTTCTGCCTTGAGCGATCCCTTTTCATTGAATCCTATTGCAAACGTTTCACAAACCACAACCTTCACGCTTTCTGTTCAATCATCGGATGACCTTAATTTGATAACCAATGGAGATTTTGAATCAGGCAATGTTGCTTTTTCAAGTAACTATGGATATGTAGATCCTGGTAGTCCATTAGGTTTGATCAATCCGGGAACATATACTATAACGACCTCTCCTTCTCTTGTCCTTTCTACATTTCCACCTTGCGATGACCATACCTTTGGTGACGGAACCGGTCAAATGATGGTGGTAAATGGAAATGGTAACGTGGGTGCCTCTGTTTGGTGTCAAACTATCCCGGTAAATCCGAACTCAGTCTATTCTCTATCAGCTTGGATAGCTTCAATTGTCCCCTTTTCACCTGCCCAATTACAATTTTCTGTGAATGGTGTCCCAATCGGTGGCATTTTTAATTCTTCCGGGGCCATTTGCGGCTGGGAGCCCTTTTCAGCGACCTGGAATTCCGGAGCTACTACTTCCGCTGAAATCTGCATAATCAATCAAAACAGCAGCGGAGGTTTACTCGGGAATAATTTTGGCTTGGACGATATAGCGGTTTTTGGGACTTGTACAGAAACAGATCAAGTAACTGTTAATGTTTTAGAGGCCACAATTTCCATTTCTCCACCCGCCGTATTTGATTGCAATGCTGCAGATCCTTGTCTCGAAATAAATGCATCTTCATCTACCACTGGACCAAATGTTAGTTATACCTGGACTCCCCTGGGTGGAGGTTCAATCGTCAGCGGACAAGGAACACCAATCATCAATGTATGCACTCCAGGAGATTATCAGCTGGAATTAACAAATCTGGATCCTGCAACAGGACTGATATGTACTTCATCAGAGATTATTACAATAAATGATAATGGAGCTATTCCGTTTCAACCTGTAATCCCTGAGGATTTGGAAGCTTGTTTGAATGAGGTATTCACCGTTCAAGTTGATGTTCTTCCAGGGTATCAAAACTATTCTTGGACACATTCTCCGGGATTATCAATAATAAGTGGACAGGGAACCAATGAGGTGATTTTTCAATCCAGCTCTGGTGATGGCCAACTAATTTGTGTGGAGGTAGACAACCATTGCGGTTACCTAAATCAAAACTGCATGCCGGTTATTATTTCCGAAGGACCACCCCAGGTTGATATAATTGGAAGCTTAGAACCCTGTTATGAAGACGCTAGTATTTATTCCTTTGACAATACGCTTTTGAATGATACAAATATCGAATGGCAGCCTCCTGCTGGTATTGATATCATTCAAGGACAGTTTAATAACGATGTTGAAGTGCTTTTTAACGCTACAGGAAGTTTTGAGCTATGCGTTGAACTGAGCGATGACTGCGGAATTCAATCCAGCTGCATCCAGATCATTCACGAAGCACCAGATACGCTTGCATTGGATACGATCAGCTGTCCAGGGGATAGCATTCTTATCGGAGGTATTTTTCCGGATAGCTCCGGTTTGTATTTTGACACTTTGTTTTCGGTGCTGGGTTGTGATAGTGTGATAATTGCAACTCAACTGCTCATCGTAGATCCCGATACACTTTATCAACAAAATTCTACTTGTATCTCCATTGATGTTGGACTGGATACATTTTTATATGGAGCAATTACCGGCTGTGATACTCTTTTAATAATTGAAACTTTCCTGGAGAGTTCAGATACCATTCAGTTGATGGACAGCACTTGCGATCCTGATTCTGTGGGCATTGTCCAATTCACAGACACCAATACCAATGGATGCGATAGTTTCACTTTTGTAACCGTTGATTTAATTGATCAGGATACACTATACTTCACCTCGGGTTCCTGCGATTCTTCTGAGGTAGGCCTGTTCACAGAAACCGTCGCTGGATTGCCCTGTGACGAGGTGCACATCACTACAGTTTCCCTGTTGGCTTCAGATACCATTCAAATGATGGACAGCAGTTGCGATCCTGATTCTGTGGGCATTTTCCAATAT
>JABDJM010000562.1 GCA_013002475.1 Saprospiraceae bacterium
GGAGGAGGAATGGCTGTCCAAAGGGCCGTTGCAGAAAAATGGCAAAAGGTGACTGGCTGTCCACTTTCTGAGGGATATGGAATGACAGAATCCTCACCGGTAGTAACTGTCAACCCTATAGATGGGAGCGGCAAAATAGGGACGATTGGTTTGCCGGTTCCAAGCACCGATGTGAGAATAGCAGACGAGCAGGGAAAACCCGTTCCCGTTGGGGAGGTCGGAGAAATTCAGGTAAAGGGTCCCCAGGTTATGAAGGGATATTATAATCGGCCCGATGAAACAGAAAAAACTATTACCCAGGAGGGATGGCTTTGCACAGGTGATATCGGACTTATGCACCCCGATGGATATTTTCAAATAGTGGATAGGAAAAAAGATATGATTTTGGTTTCCGGTTTCAACGTTTTTCCAAATGAAGTCGAAGATGTGGTATCTCACCATCCGAAAGTTATGGAAGTGGCTGCGGTCGGAGTCCCTAATGAAAAAAGTGGCGAGGTCGTGAAGGTGTATGTTGTGAAAAAAGATAAATCTTTGAAGGAGGCCGAGCTGATAGAATACTGTCGTGAAAACCTGACAGGCTACAAAGTGCCAAAGCAGGTTGAATTTCGGAAAGAACTTCCGAAGACGAATGTCGGAAAGATCCTCCGGCGGGTATTAAAGGAGGAAGCAAAAAACTCCGTTTAATAAAAAGGGGTCCCGAAAATTCGGGACCCCTTTTTCTAATTGGAGGTGATCAATTTATTTCTTTAAGAGATCCCTGATCTCTGCTAAAAGATCTTCCTGTGAAGGTCCAGCAGCTTCCTCTACTACAGGATCTTTCGTTTTGTTGTAAGCTCTTACCATCATGAAGAGAACAAAACCTACAATGATCAAATTGATGATCGTGTTGATCCATGCACCATAACGGATCGCATTAGCAGCTACATAGCCATCTTCTCCTTCAGTACCCATAGCTGGAGAAAGCTCGTAAGCAAGACTAGCGAAGTCCATTCCGCCAGCGAAATGACCAACAACCGGCATGATTATGTCATTCACAAATCCATTTACTACCAAGCCTACGGCTCCGGCAAGGATAACAGCTACAGCGAAATCAATCACATTACCCGTTAAGATAAAGTCCTTAAATTCTTTAAACATAACTTTTGATTTAGTTTGATAAATATTGAGAATAAAAGTAGTCCTTAAACAATCATTCGATTGTAGCCTTGGGGGGAACCATCGAGTTTTCGACGGTAATAACCTTGTAGAGTCACATTAATTTAAACGCTGACACCAGCATCTCTTCGGATCTTATTAAGTGCTGATCCCGAGTTCACCCATTCTATCTGTGCCTGATTATAAGTATGGTTGACTTCAAACTCATCCTGAGTTCCGTCTGAATGTCTCAAACGGATGGTCAGGGTTTTGCCAGGAGCCATTTCACTGAAATTTACAATATCTATATAATCATCCTGTCGGACCTTGTCATAATCTTCAGGATTGACAAAAGTCAGAGCCAACATTCCCTGTTTTTTCAGGTTAGTCTCATGGATCCTTGCGAAAGATTTTACAATTACTGCATTCACTCCGAGGAACCTAGGTTCCATGGCCGCATGTTCACGAGAAGAACCCTCTCCCAGGTTTTCTTCTCCAAAAACAACCGTCCCGATGCCATTGTCCCGATAATATCGAGCCGTGTCAGGTACCGGGCCATATTCTCCGGTCTCCACATTCAAAATCGTGTTGGTCTTTTCATTAAAGTAATTGACAGCACCGATATAGCAATTATTAGAAATGTTCTCCAGATGTCCCCGGTACTTAAGCCAGGGTCCTGCCATAGAAATATGATCCGTTGTACATTTTCCTTTTGCCTTGATCAATACTCTCATGGAAGAAACTCCCTCCTGCGTGATCGGCTTGAAAGGGGTTAACAATTGAAGCCTGTTTGATTCTGGATCAACTTGCACATTGATCATGCTTCCGTTTTCGATAGGAGCAACGAAACCGGCATCCTCAACATCAAAACCTTTCGGCGGTAGCTCTACTCCTGTTGGAGGATCCAACTTTACCTCCTCACCATCCTCATTCACCAGGGTGTCAGTCAGAGGATTGAATTTCATATCTCCAGAAATGGCCATAGCCGTAACGATCTCAGGCGACGCCACAAAGGAGTGGGTCATTGGATTTCCATCATTCCTTTTGGAAAAGTTCCTATTAAAGGAAGTAATAATGGAATTTTTCCTGGAGGGATCATCAGTATGTCTGGCCCATTGTCCGATACAAGGTCCACATGCATTGGCAAGGACAACTCCGCCAATGTCTTCAAATACATCAAGGATCCCATCACGCTCTACTGTAAATCTAATCTGCTCTGATCCAGGTGTAATCGTAAATTCTGATTTTGCTTTTAGTTTTTTGTCCTTTGCCTGCTGAGCAAGGCTAGCCGCTCGGGTAAGATCCTCGTAAGAAGAGTTAGTACATGATCCAATAAGACCCACCTCTAATTTTGGTGGGTAATCATTTTCTTCCACGGCTTTGGCAAACTCAGATATTGGCCAGGCTTTGTCTGGTGTGTATGGACCATTAATATGTGGTT
>JABDJM010000565.1 GCA_013002475.1 Saprospiraceae bacterium
ATCATGGGCTCTATGGCGATGGTTAATCCTTCCTTCAAAAGCATTCCGCGGCCTCTTTTTCCAAAGTTTGGAACTTCCGGGGGCTCATGTAATTCTCTACCGATACCATGGCCCACTAATTCCCGCACAACGCCATATCCATGTTCCTTTTCACAGTATTGTTGGACCGCATAGCTTATGTCTCCAATTCTGTTTCCGGCCACAGCCTTTTCGATCGCCAAATAAAGACTTGTATTGGTTACCTGTAGAAGTTTCATAATATCCTCACCTACATGTCCAATAGCAAAGGTGAAGGCAGAATCTCCATAAAACCCATTTTTGATAGAACCGCAATCCACACTAACAACATCTCCTTCCTTGAAAGGCGTATTGTTGGGGATACCATGAACGACACCTTCATTAACACTGATACATAATGTGGCTGGAAAGTCATTGTATCCCTTGAATCCGGGCACTGCTCCGTGGTCACGAATAACCGTTTCGGCCAGGGCATCAATTTGAGCGCCTGTAATCCCAGGCTTCAATTCCGCAGCGACGGTTTCAAGCGCCTTGCACACGATCAGGCAACTTTCTCTGAGGAATTCAATTTCTTCTGCTGTCTTATAATAAACCATAACAAGTCTTCTCGTTTACAACAGCAATGTAACCAACACAAATGGAAAGATGTTTAAGCCAACCTACATGGAAGCTCCAATGCCCTGTACTCCGCTTCTTCCTTTGAGACGACCGGATTTCACTAATCCATCGTATTTTCTCATAAGTAGATAGCTTTCAATTTGCTGCAGGGTATCTAAGACAACCGCCACCAAGATGAGTAGAGAAGTACCTCCAAAAAACAGAGCGAAGGCTGTGTTTACTCCAAAGGCTGCGGCAAAAGCCGGGAATATTGATATAAGCCCAAGGAATATGGATCCTGGAAGGGTAATCCTTGTGGTAACTGAATCAATGAAGTCAGCCGTATTTTTTCCTGGTTTAATACCGGGAATAAATGCGTTTTGCCTTTTCAAATATTCAGCATACTGTGTGGGATTTACCAACAGGGCTGTATATACGTAGGTGAAAAGTACCACCAATATGAAGTAGATCACATTGTAAGGCACAGAGGTAAAATCTGTCAATTGAAGGAGTAATCCACTAGGAGCAGCGTTTGGATCTGAAGCTCCTAACTGAGCCACCGTAGACGGTAGAAACATCAGGGCCTGAGCAAAGATGATCGGCATTACCCCAGCGGCATTAACCTTGATCGGGATGTAATCCCGCGCCCCTGATACAGGGATCGTAGAACTGCCTCTTCCCACCATTCGCTTGGCAAACTGTATGGGGACCCTTCGAACTGCCTGGACAATCATTACGGTTGCCATTACAACGAAGAACAAGATCAAGATCTCAACTACGAAGACGATCAATTTGCTCGCTCCAAGTTGTGCTGTGAATTCATAAACGAAGGCAGATGGAAGAGCGGCAATAATACCAATGGTAATAAGTAAGCTAATACCATTTCCAACTCCTTTATCAGTAATTCTTTCACCCAACCACATGGCAAAAACAGTTCCTGTAGATAGGATGATAATATTACAGATCCAGAACATTGAAGGCGGTAAGCCTGCAACTGCTCCCTGGATAGAATTAATATATGTGAGGTAACCTCCACCCTGCACAAGGGTAATGGCGACAGTCAATAGACGAGTGATCTGATTGATCTTTTTTCGTCCAGACTCTCCTTCTCTTTGTTGAAGTCTTTGAAAATAGGGAACAGCAAATCCTAAGAGCTGAATGATAATGGATGCTGTAATGTAAGGCATGATACCTAATGCAAAAATGGATGCATTATTAAATGCTCCACCGGTAAATACATTGATCAGGCCCAGAATGTCAGTTGCCGAACTAGAGGCAACGTTATTTTCCAAAGCTGCGGGAACGACCCCTGGTAAAACTATAAATGATCCTATTCGATAAACGAGTAGCAATCCAAGTGTAAACAAAAGTCGAGTACGGAGTTCCTCGATCTTCCAGATATTCCGCATCGTTGTGAAAAACTTCTTCATCGGTTTTTTTTAGACAATTGTAACAGTCCCCCCTTTTTCTTCGATGGCGGATTGCGCAGCTTTAGAGCAAGCATGAGCAACCACAGTAAGTTTTGAATTGAGTTCTCCGTTTCCAAGGATTTTCACCTTTTCATTTTTTCTTACGATACCTGCGTCGATCAGAAATTTCAAATCGATGTTATCTGATTTGAACTTTTCAGAAATTTCCTGCAATCGAGCCAGGTTGATCGGGGTATAGGCAACCCTATTTGGGCTGTTAAATCCCCTTTTTGGTATTCTCATTTGAAGAGGCATCTGTCCCCCTTCGAAGTTTCGTTTTCTACTATACCCAGACCGGGATTTAGCACCCTTATGTCCTCTTGTGGAGGTACCACCCTTCCCGGAGCTTTGTCCGCGGCCAATTCTTTTCCCTCTTTTTACCGAACCCTTTGCGGGTGAAAGTGAATGCAATTCCATGATGGTATGCTTTAACTATGTTTATACGAAGTGATCAGGACAAATGTTCCACCTTAACCAGGTGGTCGACTTTGGCTACCATCCCAAGAATTTGAGCGCTAGCCTCATGTTCTACAGTTTGGTTGATTTTCTTAAGGCCAAGAGCCACAAGAGTAGCTTTCTGCCTTTTAGACCGGTCAATGCTACTTTTCAACTGAGTGATTTTAACCTTCGCCATGATCCTTTATTTCTATTGATTTGGGATCTCTTATCCCTGAAAAACTTTTTGTAAATCTATTCCTCTTTGTTTTGCAACCATAAGAGGTGATCGCAATTTAGAAAGGGCATCTATAGTTGCTTTTACAACATTGTGCGGATTTGAAGATCCCTGAGATTTTGCAAGTACATTATGTACCCCTGCGATCTCTAGAACTGCCCGCATCGCTCCACCAGCAATTACTCCTGTACCTTCTGAAGCAGGTTTGATCAATACTTTTCCAGCACCGAACTTCCCTTTTTGCTCATGGGGTATTGTTCCTTTATAAAGCGGAAAGCTGATCATGCTCTTTTTCGCATCATCCACTGCCTTTGCAATAGACTCAGATACATCCCTAGCCTTTCCAAGACCGTGCCCAACACGACCATTCCCGTCTCCAACAACCGCAATTGCTGCGAAACTAAATGTTCGACCACCTTTTGTGACCTTTGCTACCCTGTTGAGTGAAACCAATTTTTCTTTGATTTCCGAATCCGCTTTTACCCTTTGGGGTCTTCCTTTTTTTGCCATTTTCAGTTCTATTAAAATTTAATTCCGCCTTCCCGCATGCCCTCTGCAAGAGCTTTTACTCTTCCATGATATAGGTAGCCGTTTCTATCAAACACAATTGTATCGATATTCTGGGCTTTTACTTTTTCTGCCAGGGATTTTCCCAGAGCATTGGCCTGCTCTGTTTTGGTGCCTTTCGAATCGCTATCCGCGGTCGAAACTGCCACCAAAGTCCTTCCATCATCATCATTGATGATTTGGCAGTAGATATCCTTGTTTGATCGAAACACGCAAGCACGAGGTCTGATAGCAGTCCCCACAATGGATTTGCGGATTCGCTTATGGATCTTTTTCCTTTTCTGAATTTTACTAAGTGGCATCTTAAAATTCTTTTATCTCTATTTAGCAGCTGTTTTACCAGCTTTTCTTCGAATATGTTCTCCTTTAAACCGGACACCTTTTCCTTTATATGGTTCTGGCTTTCTAAAGGCCCTTATTTTTGAAGCAACCTGTCCTAGTAGTTGCTTATCATGAGAACTAAGTTTGATCGTAGGAGGACTTCCCTTTTTCATTATCGCCTCAATCTTTACCTCGTCTGGCACATAAAACATGATGGGGTGTGAATAACCAAGGGTCATGCTCAATAGCTGCCCAGCATTTTCACAACGATATCCAACACCGTACAATTCCAACTCGGTGATAAATCCTTCAGCAACGCCTTGGACCATATTTCGGATCAGACTCCGATACAGACCATGCATAGCTTTATGCCTTTTTTGCTCGGTTGGTCTCTTAACATTAATGACACCATCTTCCAACGATACCTCCATGTCGGGATCGATCGTTTGGCTAAGCTGTCCTTTTGGACCTTTAACAGTGACCACGTTTCCACTCTCTACTTTTAACTCAACTCCAGTTGGGAGATCAATGGGTGCACTACCAATTCGTGACATAACTCAGTTTTTTCAATCTATTTAGTAAACGTAGCAAACTACTTCTCCTCCCACATTTTCCTTTTCAGCCTGACGTCCAGTCATAACTCCTTTTGAAGTAGAAACAATCGAGATTCCCAAACCATTTAAGGTTCTTGGAATATCAGTTGATCTTGAATATTTCCTTAATCCTGGTTTGCTAATCCTACCCAACTTTCTAATAACCGGTACTTTCGTAATCGGGTCATACTTAAGGGCGATCTTGATAACATCTTGCATGTTTTCAACCTCCTGAAACTTATACTTAAGGATGTATCCCTGGTCATACAGAATCTCAGTGATCGCCTTTTTCATTTTTGAAGAGGGGATCTCAACGATTTTATGACCTGCTCCCTGAGCATTTCTAATTCTTGTTAAATAGTCCGCAATAGGATCTGTAACTGCCATTCTTTTTCTTTTAAATTCTTACCAGCTTGCTTTTGTTATTCCGGGAATCTTTCCGGCTAAAGCCATTTCCCTGAAAGTGACCCGGCACAAACCAAAGGTTCGCATGTAACCTTTAGGTCTTCCAGTCAATCTACACCGGTTGTGCAATCGAATAGGGTTGGAATTTCTGGGCAACTTGTCCAGCTCATCCCATCGGCCCTCAGCTTTCAACTGCTTTCTCTTTTCAGCGTACTTTTCTACAAGTCGCTTTCTTTTATTTTCTCGTGCTATTAATGACTTTCTTGCCATGGCTTAAAAGTTTGCTAGTTTCTTTGATTTTTGAATGGAAGACCTAGAGCTTTTAGCAAGGCTAAAGCTTCAGCATCTGTATTTGCGCTGGTAACAAAGCTTATATCCATCCCGGAAATTCTTGACACTTTGTCCAAGTCGATCTCCGGAAAAATAATGTGCTCCTGAACTCCCAGACTGTAGTTTCCACGACCGTCGAAACTCTTATCATTAATTCCCCTGAAGTCTCTTACCCTTGGAAGAGCAACAGAAATCAGTCTGTCAAGAAATTCGTACATCCTGTCACCTCTGAGTGTAACCCTTGCTGCGATCGGCATTCCTTCTCTAAGCTTAAAGTTGGAAACTGATTTTTTCGCTTTAATAACTACCGCCTTTTGACCAGCGATCAGGCTCATCTCTTTGGATGCGTTATCCACAAGTTTTTTGTCAGCAGTTGCACCGCCGACCCCGTGGTTTATGCAGATCTTTTCCAACTTGGGAACCTGCATGATAGACTTATAGTTGAACTGTTCCCTTAATTTGGCAACGATGTCCTTTTTATAAACCTCCTTTAGTCTGGGTTGATAACTCATTACTTAATAATTTCACCAGATTTTTTAGAATACCGGACGACCTTGTCACCTTCAATTCTTCTTCCAACTCTGGTCGCTTCTCCACTTTTTGGATCAATTAGTGCCAGGTTAGAAAGATGGATTGGTGCTGGTTGATCAACGATCCCTCCGGGGTTGTCATTAGTTGGCTTCTGATGTTTCTTTACGATGTTGACATCTTCAACGATCGCTTTGTTCCTATGCGGAAAGATTTCAAGGATCTCTCCTTGTTTTCCTTTGCTTGCACCAGCAAGAACAACCACTCTGTCGCCTTTTTTCAGCTTCAGTTTCGGTGTAAACCTCTTTTGTTGTTGTTTTTTATTTGCCATTTCTAATGCTTATACCTTTTATTAAATTACTTCAGGAGCCAGGGAAACGATTCTCATGTAATCTTTTTCTCTAAGCTCTCTGGCAACAGGTCCAAAAATCCTTGTACCTCTTGGCTCACCTGCTGCGGTCAAAAGAACTACAGCGTTGTCATCAAATCTGATGTATGAACCATCCTTTCTGCGTATTTCCTTTTTCGTTCGAACTACGACAGCTTTTGAAACGGTTCCTTTTTTTACTCCTCCCGGAGAAGACGATTTGACAGATACTACTATCTGATCTCCAATGCTTGCATAGCGTCTTTTTGACCCTCCCAAAACTCTTATACAGAGCACCTCTTTGGCTCCTGAGTTATCCGCAACATTGAGTCGACTTTCTTGCTGTATCATGACCTAATTATTATGCACACAAAGTGTGCTACTATTATTTTGCTCTTTCAATAATCTCAATAAGCCTCCACTTCTTTCTTTTTGAAAGTGGCCGACACTCCATGATTCTTACCTTATCCCCTACTTTGCAATCATTCTGCTCATCATGTGCCATGAACTTCTTGGACTTCTTTACATACTTTCCGTAAATCGGGTGTCGGAGTTTTCTCTCGATAGTCACAGTTATGGATTTATCCATAGAGACTGAGCTCACTACCCCTGTTCTTTGCTTTCTTAATTTTATATCTGACATACTATTCAGTTAAAAGTCCAATTAGCTTTTTCTTCGTCTTCTTCTAATTTGATCTCTTTTGGCAACTACTTCTTCAGATGCCTGTGAAAGTTCTCGTTTTCGAACCTCCGTATTCAGCCTAGCGATATCTCTTCTGATATCTCTTAAAACGATTGGGTTATCCAATCCTTTTATGGCATGGTCGAATCGCATTTTTTGAAACTGATTTTGAGTTTCTTTCAGTTCGGCTGCCAATTCCGCATCCGATAGTTCCTGCAATTCTAAATATTTCTTTGTAGCCATTGCTTTTAGCTTTTAATCAAATTAGATGTCGTATCGTACGACTGTTTTTGTGTGCACTGGAAGTTTTTGAGCAGCCAGTCTTAGGGCTTCTCTTGCAGTTTGTTCATTTACTCCATCCACTTCAAACATGATCCTTCCCGGTTTGACAACTGCCACATAATGATCCAGTGCCCCTTTACCTTTTCCCATCCTCACCTCAAGTGGCTTGGAGGTAATCGGTTTGTCTGGAAAAATCCGAATCCAAACTGATCCTTCTCTTTTCATAAAACGCGTCATGGCGATCCTTGCCGCTTCAATCTGCCTGTTGGTGATGAAACCTGCGTCAAGAGTTTTCAAGCCATAAGAGCCAAAAGAAATCTTGCTTCCACGTTGTGCATTTCCGCGGATTTTTCCTTTCTGCTGCTTCCTGTATTTTGTTCTTTTCGGCTGTAACATTTCGCGTTTTTTATACTTTTTTTATCGAAATTTTGTCTATTTGGCTACCCTTCCGAAAAAGCTTGGCAAAGGTACGCCATTTATAGGTAAATATCTAACGGCCTCTTTGATTTCTGCGGGGCTGTTTACGTCCTCCTTTTCGGTCTGAACCTCCTCCAGTCATGTGTAAGGAAAGATCTCTTTTCCCAAGAACTTCACCCCTGCAAATCCATACTTTGATCCCGATCTTTCCATATACAGTCAAAGCCTCAGAAAGCACATAATCAATATCTGCTCTAAAGGTGTGTAAAGGAGTTCTTCCATCCTTATACTCTTCAGATCTGGCCATCTCCGCACCATTCAATCTTCCTGAGATCCTCACCTTAATTCCTTCGGCTCCTGCTCTCATGGTAGATTGGATGGACATTTTAATTGCCCGTCTATAGTTGATCCTTGCCTCCAATTGTTTGGCGATTGATTCACCAACAATGGCTGCATCCAATTCAGGTTTACGGATCTCAAAGATGTTGATCTGCACGTCTGAACCACTTAGCTTTTTCAGCTCCTCC
>JABDJM010000584.1 GCA_013002475.1 Saprospiraceae bacterium
TTATGGAGGTGGCTGTTGGCGCAGGAGTACCTGCCGCACTAATGGCCTTTATGCTGCTATTTGCCACCAACTATTTTGCGGCCTTAACTCCACAGGCTTCAAGTAGTAATGTCATTTTCGCGGGAAGTGGATATATTACTTCGGGAGAGATCTACAAGCAAGGGGCTATGGTAACCCTCCTAAACTTGATCATTTTTTTGGCGGCTACTCCCTGGATTCTATGGGCTTCCTCATTATTTTCTTAATTTAAAAGAATACCCAAAAGAACAGATGATATGAGTATACAAGTAAAATCCTTCATGAAAAACCCAGTGATCACCTGTACGCTTCCTGAAGATGTTGGGAATGTCCGTGACTTAATGACCCAAAAGGGAATTCATGCTATTCCCCTGGTGGATGTCGAAGACAACGGAAGGGTTACTATTCGGGGAATTGTTACCTCAGATGATCTGGTTGGGGTTTATGATGATACTGTGGATATCCAACAGGTAATGACGCAAAAAGTACATGTGGTCAATCCGCAATCTAATGCCCAGTCGGCAGCAAAGATGATGATAAGGCATAATACTCATCATCTGGTTGCTATGGAAGACGGTAAGATCGTAGGAATGGTAAGTTCCTTGGATTTTGTTGAACTGATTGCAGAGCAGAAGATCTAAATCCTTCTGAAGGCATATAAGCAATTCACAAAAGCAAAATAAACCAGGTCTTGATTGATGACCTGTTTGGCACGGTACCGATGAAACAAACCTTCGATTTCTGGACTGTGCTCCCATGTTTGCCCTCCGTCCTTAGTGAATGCGATCACGTCAGAAGATGTCGAGGTCGACACATCAAAATCCAATTGTTTAAGAAGGAAAAGCTCGTTTGTATTAAGGAAGCCAAGGATCATAGCCTTGCCCTGGAAGATCTCAGTCCAGGAATTTCCACCATCCGAGGTTTTCCATACAGCCTCCTCAGTTACAGCAACAAAATTGTTTTTATCGACGATCGCAAAGTCCTCTATGGATGCATATCCAAGGTCAAATTCATTCAGAACGTTACCATCAAGGTCTGCTTCGACTAAAATTCCCTTTCTCATTGAAATGTAAAGACGATCCTCAAATAATTTATACATAAAATGGTATCCATAGTCGACATCGTCCGAATATATAAGATCCCACACAAATCCATCTTCATCTGATTTAATGATCCCACGTGGTATAATGGTTGGAGGCATGTCAATTGCATACAGATTTTCGTGGCTGTCTCTTTGAAAGAAGTACAGGTTGCCTTCAACTCCCTCAGGATAAACTATGGTCCAATTTTCTGCTTCCGTTATCCTAAAATAGGATGGGCCGGAATTGAAATAGCTGACAATCCCAAAATCAGGCCGCGACATTAGCATTTGATTCGCATTAACTTCAAGGAATCCTGGAAAAGGATGCTTCCTTTCCAGGTAGTCCCAGGTAGCTCCGCGGTCAAGCGTGAAGGCAAGTGATAATTTTAAATTTGAATATATATCGCCAAGGGCGAAACCTATTTCTTCGTCAAAGAATTGGATTTGGGTGGCCCAGGCCATTGTATCCCATCGTCCTAAATAGCAAACTTCAAAATCGGAAAATCCATCCAGCGGTACTTGTAGAAAACATGCTTCAGGGGAATCCATGCATTCAAAAGCGGGCCCCTGTTCATCAGGGGAACAGGAAGAGAGTACATATGTCAGGAGAAGTAATAACCCTGAACGTAGATCAATCTTTCTAATCCAAAACATTTATCCGAATGACTTTTTTGCCTTGTTCCACGGATAATACTAAAAAGTAAATCCCGGCTGCCAGATTCTCATCCCGGGTAGAAAGTGAAATCGAAAATTGGTTTCTTCCAGAAGTTGGGATATCCAAAACTCTTTTTCCAAGTGTGGTGAAAAGGGTTAATTCCGTTGAAAGAGGATCTTCCAGGCTATATTCTATACGCAATTGGCCAAGAGTCGGATTTGGAAAAGCAGAGAATGACTGAAGGCCAGGTATTTCAACGGAGGCTGAAGGTGTCTTTTCCTTGAAGACCGCGATCAGCGTGTCATTGGCTTCAAAAAGTATAGTAGCTTCTATGCTGGTAGAATCCGGAGAAATTTGATTACCTGCCGTGCTTATCCAATGACTAAAGTCCCATTCATCCTCATTGGGATCCCAGACATTAGCTTCGATCTTGTTTTGCGTCCCTCCGAAATAATCTCCAGTCCATGGAAAGGTTTCAATGTCGAGTGTATTGAAATCTATTTCACCGATCCCCTCTGGTTGTGTCAAAAGGGTAACCTGATAAGGGCCGGAGATATCATCGTAACAGTCTATGGCACCATCATCCAACCTGGTACATCTTTCGTTAATAAATGACTTCAATTGGTCAATGTTGGCATTCCATTCAGTCATGGTTCCTCCCCATCTTGCGATCTGTCCTGGCATCTCGGGTTCGATCACAGCGATCATTTTTTCCAAGGTACTGATCATATTTTCACAATTGAATGTGGTATTCATCAGGTCAGCATATCGCTGAAAGTACAACTCTCGGAAAGTCGGGCTCTCCTCCAATAGTTTGAGGAAGATCTTCTCATGCTTTCCAACATTTAAATTCAACTGCCCCTGGATGTTGCCGGTGCCCGCTGCTAACTGGTCATAAAGATCCTGGCATATCTGGTCCCAATTATTGTAGCAACAAAATTCATCTTGTGCAATGGTTTGAAGGAATATAGAATCTGTCACCGGGTAGGGGGATGCACCAGAAACAACAGTGGGGCATTCTTCAGGGTTATCAATTGGATTACCAAGATCATCGGGGTCGGGAAAAAAGACATCCATGTAATTTGAGATCTGTTCAAGATCACAAGGTTTGGCTTCCGGGCTAATGTTGGGCACACCGGAATAATTTATATAGTAGTCAAAGGTGGCGTCAAGATCCCAAACGATATAACCCCATTTCTTATGGTCCCCATCAGGGTTTAGACCTCGCCACCATCCGGTATTGTAGTTGAGCCAATCTGAGGCAACCACATTGAGATTCAGGAGCATATAATCAATTAGTGAAAGCATGTTCAGGCTGTCTGCCGCCATCCCATAATTTTCCTCGATGCTCATATCATTTTCAAGGATATAATCTCTTAGGTTTTTCCAATCCAGGAATGCCTGAACTCCTCCATATTGGATTTCAGTAGAACCCCAGGTTGACAAATACTGAATGTCGTATTTGCCCTGGTTATAATACTCTCCTGTATAATCGTGATCAACAGGCCTTTCCCTCATTCCGTAAACGCCCCAATATTGACCGTTCAAAAAAACGATAACTCGTTCAACGGCACGTTGGTCTAGTTTCATCCCACTTTCCATGGCTATGGTATGGACAAATTCATCTCGGATGTGAGTGCTCCCTTCATGCGCATTATCATCGATGGCGGGGTAGTTATCGTCACCGGAATTTCTGAACATAAATTTTTGGTAAGAATCCCGATCAGAGTAGGAAAAAAGCGGTGCTTGTATTGCCCTAGAGTAACCCATCTCATCCCGGCTTACCCAATCCAAGCTTCTGTGTGGTAGCACCCAGGAATCTTGTCCATGACGATTAAGACTTCCGAACGAAGTAGCCTCTCTTACCTTGTCCGTGTTGAAATATTCTAAGGACCCGATAGGAATTAGCTGACCATTTCCATTGGCAAGATCAATAACCTCATCTGCTGCAACCGAAAACACGGCCAATGAATAATTTTCATTTATGAAAAAGGTGCTGAAATCCATCTTTCCCGGTAGGACCAGGGGATCAAGACTAAATGCTTGTGCTTTTACTACGGTGGTTGAAAGGATGTTTAGTGGGCCAGCATACTCTGGAGAAGTTTCCGTAGGGTTAGTCCCATCGATTGTATATCGAAGAATCGAATTGCTTTCATTATTGATGATGCTTACCTGTACAGAGTCCGCATAAAATCCTGCAGTCTGCGCGATAGTTGGCTTGGCAGAGTATCTATGTACCTGAGGGCTATTATTATTTGAGGATCCTAGTGTAGGTTCTGTGCAAATTCGCCAAACCGGACTTCCATCCTCGGTTCGGCAAACAGAATGCTCAACGAGAGTTAATGGGATAGGGTGTGATTCAAGAATCAATCCATCGGAGTTTGACAAAAGAACAAACTCATTTTCCTTTGTTTGAGACAACTTAAAGTTCGTATGATACTCATCGTTAAAAACACCGTCTCGGCCTGAACAGTAAAAAACAAGATGACCGTTAGCAGGGATAATGGTTCCGACGGGAATTTCCCATTTGGTGGGTTTTGTGGATTTATCACTTAGATGCCATCCGCTTAAATCAAAACCAGTAGTCTCAGGATTATAAAGCTCGATCCAATCTTCAGTTCTTCCAAAACTGTCAAAAAAGGAATTCAGATTTGAACATGAGTATTCGTTGATAATCACCTGCCCATTTAAGGAGATGAAAAGAAATACACATAGAATTGTAATCGCAGATCTGATCATTTGAATTCTTTTCTCCACCTACCACATTTCTACTAGTAGGCAAGGGAATTATCAATAAAATTAAACTTGGGTCTTTGGTATATCAGGCCTTTCTTGAATGCCAGATCAAGATAACCATTAAGGATGTCTTCCTGTAAGTCCAGGATTTCCTTTTTAAGTCGGTTTTCTGCTAGTTGGATAGAAAGGGAGGCTTTGATGTCTCCAGGACCATCGACTTGCATAGCTTTTAGACTATTACTGAAGAGGTCTTTCGAAAGAATGGCATTGTAGGAGTCAAACTCGAAAAATGATTCCTCCAATTCTGCTAAGATGCTTAGAACCTCTTTTTGTTGTTCTTGCTTGATCTGTTGGTGTTGCATTTTCTCCTGTTCAAGGTCGATCAAGGCTTCATTTTTGCGCCGACTATTTGATGATGGAACGGGGATATTCAGACCCACACCAAAGGAGATCTCACGACCAATATTCAGGTCATTGTCTCCCCTGTATCGAAGTTGTACAAAGTCGATGATCTTTCGGCCAACTTCTTTTTCCTTTTGAACCTCAAGCATTCTTTCTTCTATCTCAAGAGATTGTCTATCCAGATCATATCCCTGAATAATCCCATCTGCCCAGGAAGTAACCCGCCTTCGGATCTTTTCAATGGTGATCAGATTCGAAACATCAAGGACACCGCTGGCTTCCTCAGTACCTCTAAGGGTGGAAATGGCTAAAGCTTGCTTTCTTTTTAGAGACTCAATTCGAATGTCATTTTTTTCCTTTTCCAGTCGGTTGTCCAGGAGACCATCTATATCAACATCCGCTTCAGATTCGGCCTTGTATTCCAATACAGTCTTTTCATCTGCTAAGAGGGTATTTTCCTTTTCCCGGATCTTTAATTCCTCGACTGCAAAATAATAGTCAGAAATGATCTGGTACCTGGAAAAGAGAATTTCGTCCTCTCTTCCAGAGCCTATAAATTCTAAGGACCGTAGCTGTAGATCCTGGATGGCACGAATTGTCTTTGGGCTCTTAAAATCATTTGGACTCAACCTCAAAGTGTATTGCTGCCGCTCAAGGTCCCATTCATCTGAATTTGTTCGGAACTCTAATTTTTCAAGTAGCCCAACAGGCTTCAGATTAATTTTTTCATTTAGACCAATTGCAGGATCTAAAGCATTTGTGTTTTCACTTCTGGAAAACAATAGATCATCCATGGAGTATACCTCCTGCCCACGTAATTCAGGACAGAATATGAGTAGGATAAAAAAGGAACAGACTATGTAAAGTTGAGTCTTCACTTTATTCGATTTCAACTAATCTTTCAGGCACTGGTTGGTTAAGTTTGGTTTCCGGAAACCTGAGTCCTTTCATACTTTCAATAGGTTTCTTTCGTGGCCCCTGAGTATTTAGAAATACTTTCTCCTTTTGCAGAAATGGATTCTTAGAGGGAATGCCTATTAAAACTTCTCTTCCATAGGACTTTACGGTTGGGTTTTTTCGCATTCTTTCAGGAATCTCGACTATCCTGTTTCCAAGCCCTACTACTTGTCCTGTGATCGTGTAATCCTGGTGCAATTCGGAGCTAACCTCAATGCTATCCCCTTGTTCAATTTCAAGAATATAGCTTTCATGTATGAATCCTTTGACCAAAGTCGGTCGGGGTTCATAGAAATTGATCAGGGATTTGAAGGCTTGGATGTTCTCTCCTTCTTTGCAAGGGATATTTCCGATCAGACCGTCAGAAGGAGCCAGAATATTAAGTTTGCCTTGTTCTTTTCTTAGATAATCCTGCTCAGCAATGATTCGGTTCTTGAGTTGGTTTAAGGTTCCCTGGTTTCCTTTAACTGATTTCTTCAGCCGAACAATCTCAGCCTCGATAGGAGCTCCTTCAATCTCTTTTTGTTTCTCTAAAGTGGTCAACTCCATTTCGAGAGAACTAATGGAACCTGATGAAGCCTGATCAAGGGTCTTTAAATTCGAGAGAAGATTTTTTTGTTCATCCATTTTCCTCTTCAGCTCATCTATTTTCAGATCAATGGCTTTTAATTTGGATTGTTTCTCAACTTTTAGTTGCTCTATTTTTAAAGTGATGGCAGTGCTTTCCTCTCTGGATTTTGACTGCAATTGCTGCATCTGGTTTTCAGACTGAAGTATCTTTTGGTCAATTTCATCCTGGACCACCTGCATGAGTGGCTCTCCTTGTTTTACTGCCTGACCAGGAACAACATGGATTTTTAAGACCATAACATCTTCATCATGGCTGAGTTCAGTCTCTTTGTTTTCGGCGAAGCCATAAAAGAAGGCAGTATCCTTTGTTACATCCGTTTTCATCTTATACCATAGGAAGGTAAGGGGGATGATCAGCAAATACAGGATGTTAATTCTTTTCATGAATCTCGTGGTCTAAATGCTGTCAAAGGTGGGTTCCCGAAATTCCATGGTCATAACCCGGATTTCCGGATAGCTTTTGATCCTGGATAGAAGTTCTTCCCCCTTTTCAAGAGATTTCAATTTTATCCGGTATTCCCTTTGCGCCAGGTGTTCCTTTTCCAGACGAGTTAGCAGTCTGAGGTTTTTTAGCTTGGATCTAAGAGAATACTCTCTTATCAATTTTTCTACTTCCTCTACTTGTGCATATCCCTTAGGGATCTCAATTTTCAAAGTACCGACAAGGGCCTTCTCTTTGTGGAAGGGAGTTAGCCGAAGAATAAAAGCGGTAATGCAGAATGATATTGTTCCGGCAATAGCAATTACAAAGCCAAAGACACCACAAGCGATACCCGCGGCAATTGCCCCAAACATGAATACAATATTTCGAGGATCTCTTACCGTTGTTCGAAATCGAATGATAGAGAGTGCTCCCAGCATTCCTAATCCATAAGCGACACTATCTCCAATTGCCTGGATAATGGTGGCCGAGACTATGGTAACCAACACCAGGGCCTGAAGGAAATGATCGGGTCTATGAACGTTATTACTGGTTCGTTCATAAGTAAATGCGATCAGGGTCCCAAGGATCATGGCGCAGATGACCGTAAAAACGATCGCCATCAGGGTAGGGTGCTCAGAATTGTATTGTAATGAAGAAATATCTAACATTAAGTCAGAATTAAGCAAATATGAATCGTGAAAATAAGCTTTGAAGGGGTTAATCAGGGATTTTACACCGATTAATCTTGAATGAAGAAGGAGGAAAAGCTGGCTTTGTTTAGATTTTTACAAGGTCATTCAATCCAACTGTTGATTCTGTCCATGACTTTGTCCTTGTCATAGGCGAGTAAATCTTCAATCCTTGTACTGTGTTTTGTGTTTGGGTTCATAATCCAGATTACAGATTCTTTTGCCGGGTTTGGGATGCTAGCGATTGACCATGGATCCTCTGCTCCATAGATCAAGATGACCTCCGTGGCTTCAGATTCAAACCAGGATAATATATCCTGCATTACACTAGAGTCAAAATTTGAGATACCAGGAAACTCAACGAGTTGTGGAATGTTCATTTCCAGATCTGATAAATGGCTTAGATCAAAGGCGTAGTTTCCCAGCTCTGTTTTTGCTTGATAAGCATATGGCGTCCAAAAATTTACGCCCCAATCTGAAAAGAACAGAAAGATGTCCATCACTTCCACATAGTGTTCGAAAAGTTGAACAGCAGATGCATCGATGTCCGGAATGGAATTACAGCTTGCTGTTTCTGAGCTCCAGAACTCAAAAGGGTAATCCTCCCGTATCGAGTGATACACAAAACCTTTGTAGTCTAGGATCTCAAAGGTAATGCTGGTTCCATAATCCTGGTTGACCTGGGCAATGTAATCGTCGAAATACAAGGTTACCGAGTCAATTTTCTCAAGAACGTTGCGCTGGTAATTGCGGATCTTTTCGCGGCAATCCGCTGTACCCTGATTTTCATAATAAGTTAGATACCGGGAGTCTTCTTCTTGTAGAAGGATGGGGGTTACATAGGCGACAGTGCCGACCACATCTTCTGGAAAAAACCTGCGATGGAAAACCGCCGCATTACCCCCTTTGCTGGCTCCACTGGATATCCAATTACCTGGATAAACGGATTTTAGGGCTTGAAGGATCACATGGTGATCCTGGGCGGCTTGCCAGATATTTAAAAAATCAAATTGCGAATCCGGAACTGAGGTTCCAAAGTATCTGTGTTCAACACTCACCTGATTAAGATCAAAGAGCGGTGAAAGC
>JABDJM010000200.1 GCA_013002475.1 Saprospiraceae bacterium
TATGCTAAAGCTTGGAAGAGCACAAGGAGTAGCCATTGCGGCAGGGGTAACTAAAAAGCTAAAGATCACAGAATACAGCCCCAAAAAGGTAAAGCAATCAGTGACCGGAAACGGGAATGCTTCTAAGGAACAAGTAGCGGCAATGGTTGATTCTATCCTGGGAAAAATTCCAAACCCCACATTTGATGCAACCGACGCCGCTGCGGTGGCTCTTTGCCATTACTACCAGGGAAGAGGTCCAAGTGTAAAAGGAAAAAAATATTCCGGCTGGGAAAGTTTTATCAAAGAAAACCCTTCTAAGGTAGGGTCCTAAATAGCCGTACGGATTTTCTCTGCGATCTGTGTCAGTTCCTCCTGTTCCAATTTGAGTTTAGGCTTCATGAAATTCATGTCCCCCACAGAATTTATGGGGATCAAATGAACATGAGCATGAGGAACTTCGAGACCAATTACGGTCACTCCAATTCTTTCGCAAGGGATTACCGATTCAATCGCTTTGGCAACTGGCTTGGAAAAATTTAGAATCCCGGATAATACATCTCCATCAAGGTCAAAGATATAGTCGACTTCCTTTTTGGGGATTACTAAAGTATGTCCTTTTACCAAGGGAAATATATCCAGGAAAGCCAGGAAGTGATCATCCTCTGCAATTTTATGACAAGGGATCTCCCCTGCTACAATCTTTGAAAAGATGCTTGACATTTGATCAGATCTTTATGTCAATGATCTCAAATTCAAGGTTTCCGCGGGGAGTCTCTACAATTGCAACTTCCCCTCTTTCCTTCCCAAGAAGTCCTTTCCCCATCGGTGAGGTAACAGAGATTTTTCTGGTCTTAAGGTCAGCTTCAGTCTCGGAGACCAAATGGTAGGTCATTTCCTTATTAGTCTTTCTATTCTTGATGGTCACCTTTGAAAGCACTGTCACAGCAGAGTCGTCTAGTTCGCTAGCATCCAAAACCCTTGCATTAGCCATGGTTTTCTCCATTTCATTGATCTTCAACTCCAGCATTCCCTGAGCATCTTTCGCTGCGTCGTATTCGGCATTCTCAGATAAATCTCCTTTCTCACGAGCCTCAGCAATTGCCTTTGCCACATTTTGCCGCCCAGTGGATTTTAGTTCTTCTAAATCAGCCACCAGTTTATCATAGCCTTCTTGTGTTAAATACGTGTATTTTGACATAGTCAAATTCTTTATTCCGGAGTGTTCCGGAGGCATATTAAAAAAAGCAAAAACGTTCCCGTCATCGACGGAAACGTTCCTGCTACTAGCTAAAATACAAAAAATCCTAGCTAAAAGTTCTGATTAGAGGTCCAGACTTAGGGTAATATTATGGGTTCCATCCCACAATTTTGTGTCCCTGTAAGCATAGTCAAGACGGATTCGATTATTCTTTTTCTCCTTGGAAAGTGGTAAATAAACAGAGAATCCCCCTGCTAAACCAGTATAGATAGGTGCGGTGTCTTCTTCTTCAGAACCGACTTCATATTTGTAAGCAGCTCTCAATTCAAATAGTTCGCGAAAACCAAATTCAAGGCCTGCGCCTAGCTGATCCTGAGAAAATGAATTCGCAGTAAAATTCCCAAGAGCGGTCAGTTTTACATCATCTCCAAAGTAAAAGTCGTAACCCATCCCAATATTCAACATAGAAGGAAGTTCAAAACTTTGCGCTCTTTGGAAAAAGGTAAGCGGGTAATCGTCAAATGCTCCCGTAGGACTATTCAAGGTTTCTGATAAACCTTGTCCCTTATAGGTAAGCCTGGATCCGATATTTCTAAGAGAGATACCAAACCTAAAGTTATCCTCCTCACCTGTTACATATTGTACCCCGGCATCAATTGCAAAGCCAAAAGCGGTAGCATCAGATATAGCTTCACTCACTCCTCGGAAGGTTGCTCCCACGCTGATCTTATTCTCAAATACGTAGGAATACGTCAAACCGATATTGAATAGGTTCGGAGAAAATGTTGCCCCGGTTCCTTCAGGTTGAAGCTCTGTTGTTTCAATAAAATCACCTAAATCTACAGACATAAGGGAAATACCAAAGGAGGAGTTTTCACCAAATCGCTGAGCGATACCAATCGAACTTATGTTGATATCGGTCCCGGAAAAATAGCTGGTATATCCGGCTGAGATCTGCGTTGAGTTTATCCGGCCAACTCCAGCAGGATTAAGCCTCATTGCTTCTACCCCACTGATATGCGAGGTATTGAGCGTATGCAAACCTGCTGTTCTTGCCCAGGGAGTCATTAGCAAATGTCCGGCACCTGCCTCACCCTGCCTGTCTGGATTCCCCGCAAAAGCTGTTATGGCTGAAAAGGCCAGGAATAATAGTATGTAAATTTTCTTGATCATAATACTCTATTTAAGCCAGAGAGAAAAGACCGCAAGGGCCTTTCTCTTTCGTTATTTGTTATAGTCCCGAAGGATCAAATTGTCGTTGTACTGCAAAGAACTTCACCACGGTTTCTCCGATTCCAGGTGCATTTACATGGATCAGATAAGTACCTGAGGCAACTGGAATACCGGCAGCGTTCTTAAGGTCCCACTCCAATGCTGGAGTTACTTGTTTTGCCAGGATCCCGTTCCGGGTAGCATCCGTATTAGGTCCAACATTTCGCTTGTAACTTCGGATAAACTTGCCCTCTAGGGAGTAGATGGTTACATCACAAGTATTCGGTAGGTTGGTCAATTTTACTGTTGTAGCGAACTGACTTACCTCGTAATTTGAATATCCATAATAAGGATTCGGTACGATCCGAATGCCTTCCAACTGTTCGTCTAATTGATCCTGGGAAGTCAACTCCTGTGCTTCTTTACCATCAATAGTAAATCTATACATTGGGAATCCACCGTTTTCACCGGCACCTTCATGTTTTAATGGCTGGGCAACTCTAAGCTTATAAGTCAAGTCACTCGGAATCAAACCTTCTCCATAAGAAAGCAGGTCATCTGTCATAAATGCTTCACAGACCCAAGTAACTTTTTTCATCCCATCAGATTTATTAAGGATGTTTCCTTCCGGGCGGAAATCCTGGTACAAGCTTTCACATCCATCATAAGGCGTTCTGGTAACATATATCCAATGGTGGCCTCCCAGGTAAGCCTGAAGCAACCGTGGGAAAGGTGTATTTATCGTGGCCTGTGTAGTCGGATTCCACATCATGTCCCTTCCAGTGCCCTCATTATTTGCATCTGCAAACTGAGCGCACAAATCATCTAGTGCCACCTCCTGAAAAGCTTCGCAGCTATAGGAAGAATTCTCACCGAAGAAGATGTTCAGGCGCTCTCCCGTTTCTACATCAATTGCATAACCAGGGAACCAACCAAAGCCAGGTCGGCTTTCAGCACCGTCAACGACGGCTTTTCCATCGCCATCAGCCTCTTTAGTTACAGAAGCTCCTGCTCTGATATCCAGGTGATCGCGATCCCCCTCGGAAGGTACACCCTCCCATTGTTGACCATGGTAGTAGGTCGAACTTGTCTCAACAACGATACATCGTGACCAGTTAGCCTTATCTCTTGTAAAGACGATATCTACATTATTCAGGTCGGCCAGGCTAGATCCGGATCGAACCAATGAGGAGACAGTATTATTCTCGTGGGCAGGAGAAATTCTCATTTGAGAAGTCGGCGAAGCCAAATAGGACGGTACAAAGAATCCAGGTGCCATAGGGCCGCCAGGGTTCGTAAATGCCTGATTTTGATCAAGCAGCTCGTCCGGTTGGTTTGGAGCAGTTTGCGTATAGGTGTTTGCTGGAAGTCCTGCAAACCATCCTGCAGGTCCATTATCACCAAATTCAACTTCTACACCTACCGTTCCATTATCTCCAATACCTGAAGTTCCAACAGGATCAACTGCCCCTGCTTTTATGGAAATTCCAAATTCAGGAATGATCTGTTCATTTAGTGTATCGAGTGGTTTGTCGGATTCGATCACTGTTCCAGAAGGTTCATGGGTCAGATTCCATCTTCCATAGCGTCCTAAAGAGGAGTTGCTGCTATCGTCATAGAAACGAAGTGTATAATCACCATCAACAACTTCAATCGGATTGATAATTTTCACATTGACAGGAGCCTGTCCCGGCTTGAACTTAACTGTTCCATCGAAGCTTCCGTCAAGGATGGCTTGAACAGTCTCATCTTCAATTTCAATGAAATTGCCACCTGAGCCACCGCCATCTAATCCTTCAACCTGAGGTCCATCTCCATAGAAGGTATTCAATACCAGATCATTGATGGGTCGCGGAATTACCGTATAAGTTGCTTTATTCAGACGACCTTCAAGGTAAGGGCTTCTTTGTCCGAAGATCCCTGCTTCATTTTGCTCAAAGGGTGCCCAATTATTGTAGGCATATGCGATGGACGTATAGAAGTACTCCTTATGATTTATCAATCGAGAATCCCCGGAAGCAAATCTGTCTTCCAAAATCGAAAAGGAATGATCGATCCCGGTATTATTTCCGTTTACCTGCTCAACCGGGAACCAAATGTCCAATCCTCCACTAGGATCAGAAACAGATGACCAATTAAACACGATATCAATGTCATTATTAATGTCCATTTGTCTGACAAGTCTCGCTTCCTCTGGATTCGCAAGGTCAGTACTGGTAGATGATTTTAATTGATATACTTTGTAACCCTCAAATTTGAAAAAGTAAGTAGAGTCATCCTCAGCACCAGGTGACCTCAAATCCCACTCTGCGTAATTCTCGTTTATGTTATTGTTATCGGCATTTCCTGGCTTGTTTGTAATAACCGCCACAACCTCTCTATCCAATTCAACCCAATCCATATCCGGAGCTGAAGGTCCCTGAGGAATTTCAAAACAGTTATCGAAGATATTTTGAGCAAGATCATCGACGAGTAGCAGTTTAGAAATATCCGGACAAGGGTATTGAAGTTCAGGAATCCAAACCACTCCTATGATCAATTCATTCTTAGCCGTAGGTTTAAGAGTAAAGGGTCCTGAAGCCTGAATAGTTCTTCTATCTCCCTCTCCAAGTCCAGATGTACACATAGACCAACCAGACTGTTCGTCAGGCTCATCGACAAAGGCATAATCAACAAAATTAGTACTAGCAGGATCATATCCCGTACCACCTAGGGTAAAGGGAGTTCCATCTCTCCAGAAACCAGATAGGTAGTTGTAATATTCATTAGCATTTCCGGGGTCAGTAGTTCCGGGAGGCCAGTTTCCAACAGATGGGTTATTGAAGTAAGTAAATGATGACATTCCAATCTCTTGAAAATTCTCGTCAAGAGGCCCTCTGAAATAATCTACACCAAGAATTGGAATCTTATCACAGTAGGTGTTTACACCTCCAGGGCAAGTACATCCTGTTTGTCCATCTAATTGATCTTCATTATACAGGTAAGCAAGAGACCTGGTTGTATCACAACCTATATAATCATCAGTATAGCATCCAAGGTCACCATCGATCCACATCGCAAAATAGGTGTCTGTAAGATCCTCAAGTGCACGGTTAATCAACTTATACCTTTGAAAGGTCATATTATTGATCTCATCATTGGATTCAAAGGCAAAGGCCTGAACCTGGACTTCCATTCCAATTGGATCAGCTCCCGATTCCTGGTGAATATTTCCGTTGTCATTATAGATCCAAAAGATCATTTGATCAGGAAATGAAAGTGGGAATTCATTACACTTCCGAATCTCAACTATTGGGAAATCTCCCTTTTCAGGATTGTACAAACCATCCTGCGTTGTACCAAGACCATCCGGGCCATAATCCCAGAACCCGGCCAACCCGTTGGCCTCGTCAAAAGGAAGAGGAAAACCGTGTACATCTTCAAAAAATTCGTTTCCAAGAGCCGGCCATCCTTTGACCGCTTCAGGAATATCGTCCGGATCATAGTCGACGCCTTCTGAAATTGCTTTCTCATGGTTAGCTCTATGTTCCCGAACCTCAGAACCGGAAACCGTAAAGAATCGATCCCACTGTGCGCAAAAGGCTGCATTGGTTACTCCATTACCCGATGAATCCAACAATAATGGACCAGGCCAGAAATCAAACGACCCTGAATTCCTTCCGTATTGCTGAGCCGCAATTTTCAGGTTTCCTCCTGGGTCACGACCTCCTAGCCAAACAGCTCCTGCAAATAGCGAGGAAACCTCTGGAATTCCTGCGGGTACTTTTGGAACCACGTATTTCCCATCAGACCCGTCCCACCAAACGTCACCCCCAGTAGTCAAACGGGCTCGAACATTATTGATATCCTGATCAATCTGAGCGGTTGAACTGGCACAATCAAACCTGGGCCTTGCTTCCTCTGTATTTGAAGAAGGCTTTGGTTTTTTTGCTTCCGGGTTTATGTTGGCTAGCATAGCCCCTACCATCAAAATTGCAAAACCAATTGTAAGAAAACTCCTTTTTAAAATCATTGTGATCTATTTTCTTTCAGCCTAGCTGAATTCATTTCAATTAAAAATCAATAATGGCACCCAAGTACATTCTTCTAGGTAAGCTGAAGAAGTTTGGATTCACCATTCTCCAATTGTAAGCATCCACAAACGCTTGCTCAAGATTCCTTATCTCTGCCTGTTCAATAGCAGCAATTCCATCTCCTGAAATCAGATATCCATCATCAGATGGAGAACCTGTAGCTGGATATATGTTTACAATATTTCGCTGATCCAAAAGATTTTGAACCCTGAAGTAGATATTCATATTCAATGGAACCTTTGCATCAGGTTTTGTCAAAAGAAAAGACTTATCAATTCTTAAGTTTACGGTACTATTCCATGGAAGTCGAGAGCCATTTATTTGACCGATAGTTCCAGTACCATTAAAAGGAGTTGCTCTCACTTTTGCAGTATATGGTCTTCCGGAAACGGCTGTCACCTGCATATTTAAACCTGTATTAGACAGAATATTTTTTCCGGCAATGGTAGGTCCATTATATTTTGCACCTGATCCATAACGATAATCGATGGTAGTTACGATCCTGTGTCTTTCGTCAAAATTAAGTGGGAAAAGGTTTCTAAGGTTACCTCTAGAACTTAGTCCTCTCTGAGAATCAGCATCAGATCCCGTTCCATCAGCAAATTGCAAAGTATAATTAGCGGTTAGCTGAATATTGTTGGTCCTTCTTAGGTCATACTGAAATGAAAACCCTTTTACTGTTCCAAAGTC
>JABDJM010000201.1 GCA_013002475.1 Saprospiraceae bacterium
GAACTAATCACGGCTCCATCTAAAGGTGAAACGACATTCATCGAAGTTTGACCGTTTCTTATTTTTTCACCATTGATGAAATTGGTGACTTCTTGTTGTTGTATCATTTCTGTGTTATTAGATGAACGTGTGGTAGAATTTTACATTCCAGCAAAGCAAGATATCCAAATAATTTCTTTTTACCACTAAGCACAAGCCGTAAAAACGGCTAGTGAGAATCGGTCTTAGCCTGTGTCATTTCTCTTCCTATAAGTCGGGTGGTTAATTTACCAATAGTGAGACCTTGAACGATTATAGAAAACACAACAACGATATAGGTTATGGGCAACAGGATATCTCTGCTCATCTCTTCAGGGAGACTTAGGGCTAAAGCAATCGAGATTCCACCTCTGAGTCCACCCCAGGTAAGAATTTTTGAGGTATGGGGCAGAAATTCAAGTCTTTTCTGAAAAATCGATACAGGAAGAATCAGGGACATATACCTTGAAAGCAATACGATAATTATTGTGACAAGGCCAGCGATTACAAAATTCCATTCGAAATGGACAACCAGAAGTTCCAGACCGATAAGAACAAAAAGAACTGCATTTAAAAGCATGTCCACTAATTCCCAGAACATATCTACAAATCGTTCAGTGGTTTTTGACATGGAAGAATCCCTGACCGTATCATTCCCAACAATCAAACCAGCAACCACTATGGCCAAAGGGGCTGAAAGGTGAAGTTTATGCGCAAGAACATATCCTCCCATTACGCAGGCTAGTGTTATCAATACTTCAATTTCATAATCATCAATACTCTTCAAAAGAAGAAAAGTGAGATAACCGATCAGACCGCCAAAGACTACTCCACCCAATACTTCCTGCCCGAAAAGTTTAACAATACTTTGCAGGTCTCCGCCTCCATGTCCGCCCTCGCCTCCAACAGCTACGGAAAGTATGGTTAAAAAGACAACTACTCCAACACCATCATTGAATAAAGATTCACCGACTATTTTGGTTTCTAATTTTTTGGGTACCCCTGCCTTTTTCAAAATGCCCAGGACGGCGATTGGATCAGTTGGCGAAATCAAGGCTCCAAACAGCAAGCAATGGATGAATTCAATTTGTAATCCCAAGGCGTTTAACACATAGTAAGTTATCCCTCCGACAAGAAAGGTGGAGGTCAAAACACCAACAGTAGAAAATAAAAGAACAGGCCATCGTTGAACTTTTAACTGATCAAAGTTTGTATGCATCGCCCCTGCAAAAAGTAAAAAGCCGAGCATGACATCTAATAAAAGAATTTTGAAATCTATTTGAGAGACCAAATCCTCAGCAATTAAAAGCAGGGTGGGATTAACCCTTGCGCTTAGGAATAATCCTATGGTAAAAAGAATGGCTATAATCATTAAGCCAATGGTATTTGGCAACCGAAGAATCCGCAGGTTGAGATAGCCAAATAGAGCGGAGAGCACAATCAAAACTGTTGCAATTACAAAGAGGTCCATAAATACGGAGTATTTACGGTAAAGGTATATTTTAATCCCTGCTGACTAAATTTGAAAAGTGGATTATGAATTAATCCATAGAAAGTTGTCCAAGTAAACCCGCGAGATCCATTTCAGTCCATGTGGTCTCGACTACACCATCATAAAACTCATAGATCTCCATTGCAGACACCGTAATCAGTTTGCCGGTAGGTTTTGTGCCAAAGATCTCTCCCAGATGGGTCCCAGTTGCCACGAACCTGACAGCAACTTGTTCATCCGAAGCCAACAAATGAGTAATCTCAATTTTTACATCGGGAAAAGCCTGAAGGTATGATCCAACCAAATAGATCAAGCCTCTATGACCATCAAAAGAGTCTCCCCGAATGGGGCTACCATCTACCCAGGATTCAGAAAAAAACATAGGCGTTAGTTCTTCATACCGGTGATTATTCCAGCCTTCCGAAAACCACTCCCGAATGATCAATTCATTCCTTTCAGCCTCACTAAGGGCTAGGTCAATGTCAGATTGAGAAAATAAAGCCGTCCCGCAAAAGAAGATCAGGAGCCAAAGCATAGCTGCTCTCCTGAAAGAAAGGATTACACTTAGAGGGTGAAATATGATTTCTAAGGGTGTCAAAAGGACGTGTTTATTTGCATTTAATGTAGAGGACTAGCTTAGTATTTTACTTATGCAATAGATAGTCCAAGGCCAAAAGGAAAATTATAAAATCAGCCCAGCTTGTGACGGAGTCTTAATTATCAATATTGATTTACAGGGAAGGGAATTTCTCGGAATAATAATAGAATCAGTTGGGCCCTATGAATTCATTAAACTTTTCTTTAACATCCCTTATCAATAGAATGAGGCGAAAGGCGTTTTTTTGAAATTTTGCTGAAATGGTGAGGGATTTTGGACTCTTAAAAAAGAGTTTATCGGGCATTTATAGAGGCCTCTGGGACGACTTTTTTCAAATTTGAATAAAGGGCCATCAAAACCTTCTCTGGTGTAAGTGGCGCATCAAATTGAGCCTCATAGTTTGAGTTAAAGGCCCGGATTGCTTGCTGAATAGCAAAGTATGCTCCCATTCCATACATCAAAGGTGGCTCTCCAACAGCCTTAGACTTTCTAATAGCAAGAGGGTGTCCCTCCGTTTCAAGTTCTGCGATCTCGAGAACTTTTGGTGCTGCATAAATGTCCGGGATCTTATAGGTTGACAATGCATTAGAGAGCAATCGACCTTTTTCATTGTACAATAATTCTTCCATTGTCATCCAACCGATTCCCTGAACTAGACCACCCTCGACCTGCCCATAATCCACAGGAGAATTCATTGTCTTCCCAAAATCGTGAACAATTTTCACCGCATCAATCGTGTAAATCCCGCGAAGACAATCTACCGTAGCAATTGTGATTGAGTTGCCAAAGGTGTGATAAGCAAAAGGATGTCCTTTTTCTTTTGTCTTATCAAAATGAATTTCTGGAGTAGCGTAGTGACCCTTTGCACTTAAATTGACACGATCAAGGTTTGCTTTTTGAATAAGGTTTGTCCAATCCAACTCAGATTTGTGTGGCCCCACATAAACCCATTCATTCTTAATAGAGATTCCTTCTAAATCACTCTTAAGGTGTTTAGCAGCATTTTCAAATAAGCGGGAACGAATTTGGCCGCAAGCATCCTCAAGAGCTTTTCCATTCAGATCAGCCGTGGCGCTGGCAGCAGATGGCGAAGTGTTTGCCACCCTGGTAGTGTTGGTACTTTCGATTTTAATTCGATCAGCAGAAATCCCAAATTCTTGTGCTGCTACCTGGACCATTTTTGTATTAAGCCCCTGGCCCATCTCTACACCTCCTGTACTAATACCTACACTGCCGTCCAAATAAACATGCACCAAAGCCCTTGCGTTATTCATGGGTGTGTTCGTAAAGGAGATCCCAAAACAAACTGGCATCACTGCTAACCCTTTTTTAAACCTTGTATTGGATTCGTTGAAGTTCTTTATTTCATTTTCGAGAACTTCAATTTTATATTTTTCAAAACTCGATTTCCATGATGAAATTGACTGGCTTCTATCGGCGATTTGACCGTAGCAAAATTCATCGCCATCTTTAATCAAATTGGTTTCTTGAATTTGCCTGGGCTTAACACCAAGTCGGAATGCTGCAAGTCTAATTGCACTTTCAATAACAAACATTCCCTGTGGGCCACCAAAGCCACGGAAAGCAGTATTCGGTGGCAGGTTCGTTTTGCAGGAATAGGCAGTCACACTAACATTTGGAACAAAGTATGCGTTGGTGGCATGAAACAGTGTGCGTTCCATTACCGCCGGAGAAAGATCCGCGGCCGCCCCGGCATTCTGGTGGAATGTTGCTGAATAAGCCTTGATTTTTAAGTCACTCGAAAGTCCAATTTTAAAATCGGAACTATAGGGGTGCCGCTTACCCGTCATACGCATGTCATCCATGCGGTGCAGCACAAGCCTTACTGGTCGACCGGTGACCATTGCACCCAGCCCTACAAGCACACCCCAGGCGGTGGCCTGGTCTTCTTTCCCTCCAAAGCCTCCGCCAAGGCGGGTAACATCCACTTCAATTTTGTGCATAGGCATGCCCAGTACTTTGGCTGCGGTTTTTTGTACAGCAGTTGGTCCCTGGGTTGAAGAAGCAATCCTTAAACTGCCATTCTCCATCGGGTAGCCATAAGCACCTTGAGTTTCTATGTAAATGTGTTCCTGGCCATTGGTGTCTACACGTCCTGAAAAAACGTGGTCGCAATCGTCAAAAGCCTCTTTGGCATTTCCCAGCTTAAAGGTCCTTGGAGGAATAATTAGTTTATCC
>JABDJM010000018.1 GCA_013002475.1 Saprospiraceae bacterium
CCTTTTTTGAGGTAATCATACATTGGTTGATCTGCTTCCATATTATAGTTGGAAGATCCAGACCAAACAAGAATAGAAGCTTCTGCCTGACGCGTATCAAATAGTGGTGAAATTGTAGGCTGCACCAATGCGTATTGTCCGGCCTTTGCCTCTACATCTCCCCAGCTTTCCAGATTATGAGACGCGGGAGCCTGCCAAGAGCATAAGCTCGCTGTTTCATCTCCCACAGAATTCATACTTATACTTGTTTGAACATTCTCCAGTCCTGCAACAAATTCTGCTGCATTTGGAAGATCGTAGGCAGGGTTAGCTCCCCAAACAATGAGGGCATCCACCCGACCAGCATTCATATCCGCGACAAGATCATTTACATCTTTGTCAACTCCTTGACGTTGAAGACTATAAGCTCCGAAATCTAAAGTATTACCATAGTTATCCAACAGGTAATTGATTTTGTTGACGATCACCTGCTCGGCCGTATTATTTGACCCTGAAACCACCAAGGATTTTCCTTTTGCACCAGCCAATTTACCAGCAAGTTTACAAAGAGCAGCTGTTGCTTTTGCATTTAGGCTTGGAGCACTGATGGTGCTTCCACCGGTCAATTTTGCTACCTCATTATATAGGTAGGCAATTGCCGCTCCTTGCTCTGAAGGTTTTACTTGTATACGGTTATCCGCATTACTACCTGTCAGGCTCATACCGCTTTCCACTTGTACGTGGAAAGACATGGTTTTCTTTTTGTTATTTATTTTTCGGTTCTCAGCATAAGCCTTTGCATATTCAATAGGGCTTATCCATGTTCCCAAAAAGTCGGCTCCTACCCCAACGATCACCTCCGCTTTGTTAAAATGATAATTAGGAACTACCTTTTTACCAAATGAGTTTTCGTTTGCTAGCAACATAGCAGAGCTAGAAGATGGATCGTATTGAACTAGCTTTGCGGTTGGATATTTCTGTGTAAACTCTTCTACTGCATTTTTTGCGGTTGGTGAGAGTATAGTATTACTAAGGATTCGAATATTCTTTGCAGAAGACAGACTCACTGTTGCTGCTTTATCCAGCTCATCCCAGGTGGCAGGTTTTAGCTCACCACCTTCCATTTTTGAAGGTCCTCTTAGTCTTGAAGAATCATATAGGCTTAAAACAGCAGCCTGTGCCCGGGCGGATGTACCGCCTCCTGTCATCGAAGACATGCTGTTCCCTTCGATTTTGATCGGCCTTCCCTCTCTTGTTTTCACAAGAACCGGACAATAATCTCCACCCTGGACAATCGCCGAGGCGTAGTAGTTTGCAACTCCCGGAACAATTTCATCCGGTTTAGTAACGTAGGGAATAGCCCGTTTGACTGGAATATCACAAGAGGCTGCAAGTGTTGCAGCTCCAAGGCCAAATCCAAGGTACTTTAGGAAATCCCTCCTGTTACTAGAAACATCGAGGGTTTTTTCGTCAGTGATGGATTCAACAATTGGTAATTGTTTGAATTCCTGCGAAAGACTTTCAATAAATTCCGGATCCTGAGTTTTGTCCTCCACTCCAATCCAGACGTCCTTATGGTGATTCTTCATATTAAGTATGTAGGGTAGAACCTTTTTTCAAATATTAGTAATGGCACTTTTGACATTCCAGACCACCGATTTCCTCAACAGTGACCTTATCTCTTGTCCCCTCTTCCATTTGTTTCTTGTACAAGTGATATGATTCGTAATAGCCATTTTCTGCAAACTTCACTTCAGTCTGTCTGTGACAATTCACACACCATCCCATTGATAAGGGAGCATGCTGCGCAACTACTTCCATTTGTTCGATCGGGCCATGACATTGCTGGCACTCAACCTTTCCAATAGATACATGCTGGGCATGATTAAAGTAGGCATGGTCGGGCAGGTTGTGAATGCGTTTCCATTCAATGGGACCGCTGACTGTAGACTTTTGTTCGTGAGTCAGTGAGGAAACGATCGCATTCCATTGGTTTGTAGCCTCCTTGCTGGCAGCCTCTTCCAGCAATTTAGGTTTCCCATCATACCTGGTGGTTGCCTCATTGTCCCCAATGAAGTTATCCGTGATCCATTTTTTATAGATGGGCTCAACTTCTTCATTCGACTTCTCAGTATATCCATCGATATATAAATCGGTATTTGGATCGTAACCGATAGAAGCATAGATTTTAGTTAGCTCAGCAGTTCCGTAGGTAGATCCTTTTTTAATTGCTTTATGGCAATTCATACAGGTGTTTGCTGCAGGAATAACCGAATGCTTTGATCTACGTGCTCCATCATGACAATATTGACAGTCGATCTTTTGAAGCCCAGAATGAGTTGCATGGGAAAACTTGATCGGCTGATCAGGAGCATAACCCTGCTGGCGGCCCAATTGGATCGCATTGTTGACAGTAGTAAATCCACCAAGTACGATCAAGCCAAACAACACAAGACCAACGACTCCTCTGGATGTCAAAAGGTCTGAAAGGGTTCTGCGTTGAGCATTAACATTACCCAGCTTAACTTCATTCAGGTGACTAAGATTACTGATGATGCGGGCAAGTACAAGTGCCAGGATCGCCAGGATACCTAAAAGAGTTATATACAGAAAGGTGTTGGATTCCTTTGGGGTATCCGCTGTTTCTCCTGCTGCTACTACAGCCAGCTGGGGACCGTAGGTGCCATCAGCAACTCCGTCAACATAGCCCAGAATATCTTCGATTTGTTGATCGGTCAAATTTGGGAAAGCGGTCATGACCGAATTGTTCCACTCTTTGTAAAGTGAAACCGCATATGAATCCCCTGCAGCAATAACAGCCTGACTGTTTCGGATCCATGCGTAAAGAAGTTCTTCCTTCCCCTCCCAACGATCTGCGTAACCAGCCAATGCAGGACCAGTCATCTTGTCCTTCATGTTCTTATTGTGACAAGTGGCGCAGTTGGCTTTGAATAGCGCTTTTCCTTCGTCTAAGTTTGGTTCGGCAGAGAGAAAATTTGAAAAAAGAAGAACTGAAATAAGGAATAATCCTTTGGTGATCAGCGACTTGCTACCCATTACCTTTTGCTTTTTTTTGCAGCCCCGTTTATGCTGGAAAATGAGGGTTGAATAATGTCATTTTTACGTCAAGCGCAAAAATACAATTCGGGTAATACTTTATCAATAAATGCTATACAAGCCATTTTATTTAGATGAGTTCTAAATAAAAACACAAAAAGCCCCTTGAA
>JABDJM010000067.1 GCA_013002475.1 Saprospiraceae bacterium
CCCTGGGCCTGGATCTTCACTGGAATTGTACTCTGTCTGGTTGTCGGCGTAGTCTCCGGGATGTACCCTGCTATGAAGGCTGCCAGGCTGGATCCTATTGAGGCTCTACGGTACGAATAACAACAAAAGCCTTTTCGTAATTTCATCGCTTCAATGAAGCGGGAATTTTCCATCAATATTATTATCCTGATCGGCATTAACCTTCTGGTTAAGCCCTTCTACATTTTTGGTATTGACAGAACAGTGCAAAATGAGGTTGGCCCGGAAAGCTATGGACTCTACTTTGCCATATTCAACTTCACCTACCTTTTTTACATCATCAATGACTTCGGCTTACAGAACTTTAACAACCGGTTCATTGCTCAAAACCGCCAGCAAGTAGGCCGGATGCTTCCCAGCATCCTCGGTCTAAAATTTTGGCTGGCCCTGGTATATTTTCTGGTAATCGTTATTGCAGGATATCTGATCGGGTACTTCCCAAAACATTGGAAGATATTATTGATCCTGGGAGCCAACCAAACGCTGGTGGCCTTGATGTTTTACCTCCGGGGAAATTTGAGCGGACTAGGCCTTTATAAGACCGACTCGCTCATGAGTGCCATGGATCGGCTCCTTATGATCTTTATATGTGGTTGGCTATTATGGTTTGCACCTGGCTTCGCTCCTTTTCGAATAGAATATTTTGTTCTGGCACAGACGGTTTCTCTTACGATTACGAATATCGTCCTCCTATTCCTTGTATTTCCAAAGGCCAGACAATCCGTTCTTCGATTCAATTGGAGAACCTGGCCCAGCATCCTTCGTAGCTCATTTCCTTTTGCTCTGGTGATCATCCTGATGACGCTTTACTCCCGCCTGGATGGGGTCATGATCGAACGCTTGCTGCCAGATGGACAATATGAGTCCGGAGTGTACGCTTCTGCTTACCGTCTGCTGGACGCCTTCAACATGTTTGGATTGTTGATGGCCGGATTACTGCTTCCCATGTTTTCCAGATTGTTTAAATCCAACGAAACCATTATTCCACTATTGCGGCAGGCCTTCTTAATCACTTTAAGTTTTTCCAGTGCCATGGTGATCCTGGGTGTGGTTTTTGGCGAGGAGATCATGGCCTGGCTGTACACGGACGCAACGATATATTGGGCGGAGATCCTTAAGTTCCTCCTTCCGACCTTTTTATTTACCTCAGGAATTTACGTTGTCGGAACTTTACTGACAGCCCATGGTGATTTAAAAAGGCTCAATCAGATCCTGTTATTAGGCGTATTATTGAATATCGTCTTAAACTTTGCCCTGATCCCTTCTCAAAAAGCAATGGGAGCAACCCTGGCTACCCTTGGCACCCAAGGTCTAATGTTTGTCTTACAAGCCCTCCTGGTAATAAGACTTTTTTCAATTCGTCTCCCTGTAAAGGACCTCTTGCGGATAACTGCCTTTCTGGTCGGTTCTATTTTGGTAGCTGTAGCCTCCCATAAATTCTTGCCCTTCACCTGGCAATTGAACTTTTTGCTAGGAATACTGGGCGTTTCCCTTTTTGCGTTAGGACTTAAACTGATTGACCTATCATCTGCGATACAACTAATTTTTGGAGAAAAATCCAGGAATAAGGTCTAAAGAGGGCAATTTTTTACTTTTGGCGAATAAATCAACTAATCTATGGACAACCCGAATAACCTTTTGGGGGTCATCCGGACGCTTTGGCGTTGGAGAAAAGAAATAATCAGGATTTGCGGCATCACCGCAATTGGGAGCATTATTATCTGCTTGCTCCTGCCCAATTACTATAAGTCCACGGCCACTTTTTATGCTGCGAGCCCTAATCTTGCCTTTCCTGAACCAGTAGGTCTGGAAACAAGAGAAACGGAGTATTACGGTGAAAAGGAGGATATGGACCGGGTACTGACCATTGCCGAATCAAACCAGGTTGCAGATTTTCTTGTAGACAAGTACGACCTGTATACACACTACAAAATTGATTCTACCGGAGAGAAGGCCCATTACAAAGTTCTTAAGCGTTTCAGGAAACTATATAACGTTGAAAGGACAAAGTTCAATGCCATAGAGATTTCCATTGAGGATAAGGAGAAGCAGATTGCTATGGAAATCATTAATGATGCCTGGAAAAAAATCAATAGTATCGGCCAAACAATCATCAAGGAGAGTCAAAGACTTGAGCTGGCAACGAGAGAACGAACCGTTGCGGATAAGGAAAGGGAGATGAAAGAGCTTAACGACAGTCTGGCCATTTTGCGAGAACGATTTGGAATCTATAATACTGCCACCCAATCCGATGTTCTCTCTAGCATGGTTTCCAGTACAGAAAACAATTTGATCCTGGCTGAATCCAAAAAGAAGATCTATAGCAGGAAGGGCACACGGTATAGAGATTCTGTTATTGTGGCCGATGCTACTATTGCTGCTGCAACAGAACAGCTAAAGATTCATAAGGCCCGGCTTACCAAATTCAATGAGGGAATGGCCCTGGTCGAGTCCATGGGCGAGATTCAGGAAGAAGCCTCAGGCCAGCTGGGTATGAACCGGGAAAGGGAAAACCAATTGAGGTCGACATTGGCCTCTGAGTTTTCATCCATCTATCTTGTATCTGCTGGAGAGCTCCCAGTAAACAAGTCCAGGCCTTTTCGATCGATCCTGGTTCTGGCGTCGATTTTTATTGCCTTTCTTTTTTCTGTAATAGGTATTTTGCTTTTTGAATCCTACAAGTCCGTAAACTGGAAGAAAGTATTCGATGACGATCAGCATTCCTAAGTTTGATCAAATAAATCCTCAACAATGGATTGTCTGGGCCTTCGCCGGGGTGGTGTTACTTTCTGTGTTCGGTGCTCTGGCTACTGACCAATATGCCTTGTTTGGGCTTCCTGTTGTTTTCCTTTTGCTTTTTGTCAGTGTAGTGGATATTAAAAAGATCTATTGGCTGCTGCTGTTTTGTATTCCACTTTCAGTAGAAGTTCCTATTAGCAGCTCACTTGCGACAGATTTGCCAACCGAACCCCTGATGGTTCTTTTTCTAATCGTGGGATTGATCTTTCTCATAACTCATGTTCACAAACTTGGAAAAGGTTTTCTTCTGCATCCCCTTACATTAATATTGCTACTACATATTGGATGGACTTTTGCATGCACCATCGTCTCCGATCTTTTTGTTGTATCGCTGAAATACTCCCTGGCAAAGTTGTGGTATCTGGTTAGCTTCTTTTTTCTAGCAAGGTTTTTTTTGAAAGCCGAAAAAGATTGGAAAACCTTTCTTTGGATTATTCTAATTCCCTTATCCCTGGCTACACTGATAACTGTGGTTCGGCATTCCTTTTTTGGATTTTCTTTTGACAAGGCCAACTCTGTAACCTGGCCATTTTTCAGAAACCATGTTACCTACGCGGCCACACTTGTACTCTTCCTTCCCTTCGCAGTCTTAGGCCGTCAATGGTATCCCAAAGGCCATATTCTAAGAAAGGTATTATGGCTTCTTGTGGGGGTGCTTCTCGTCGGAATTTTTTTCTCGTATACCAGGGCTGCTTACATAAGTATTTTCATAGCTGTAGGAGCATATTTTGTGATCAGGTTCAAGCTCACCCGATTAGCCGTCATCCTTTCAATTGGGGTAGCCTCAGTCATGGGGTTAAAAATGGTACAGGACAATGCCTATATGCATTATGCGCCTGAGTTCAAAAAAACAGTTACCCATTACGAGTTTGATAATTTGGTTGCTGCTACCGCCAAGGGAGAGGACATTTCTACCATGGAGCGGGTTTACCGCTGGGTGGCCGGAGTTTTCGTGATAAAAGCCCATCCCTGGATGGGCGTTGGCCCTGGCAACTTTTACAATTTTTATCAGCGTTATTCGCTGAATGCATTTTCGACCTATGTGAGTGATAACCCCGACAGGTCCGGTATTCATAATTATTATCTTCTCATGGGTGTGGAGCAAGGGATACCTGGTATGATATTTTTTCTCATACTAATCGTTGGAGTACTCGATTACGGAGAAAGGATATACCACCAGAGCTCTTCAAGGGCTGTGAAAAATTTTGTGATGGCCATTTTACTTTGCTTTATCATCATACTCGCCCTGCTACTAATAAATGACATGATCGAAACAGATAAAGTTGGATCCTTCTTCTTTCTCTGCATTGCCCTTCTGGTTAACATAGACCTGCACAATCGTAAAGTTCTTTCGCCCAAAAATCAAATGGAAGGTTAAGTCAGATTTAAAATAATCTTAAACTGTTATTTAACCATTATTCAAGGGGGAATTGACCACCTTCAAACCTTATATTTGTATTTAATCTCGTCCCACATCCCATTGGACTTTTTGAACAATCTGCCTCCCAGTTTTTTGCTTTCCTACACACCGTTTTTTTAGCAAATCTTAACTGGTTTTGAATGACTTTTTTAATGAAGTCACCTTAACCTTTTTTTGCATATCAAAAACTCAACCTTTTGCTTTATGAAGATGCTTTTTAGAGCCCTATTTATTCTGTTGCTTGCTTCAAATGGAATAAACGCCCAGTCCGTATGGACAGGAGA
>JABDJM010000109.1 GCA_013002475.1 Saprospiraceae bacterium
GGGTACTTCTCCATGATAATATACACCCGGACTCTTTAGGTCCCGGATCCAGCCTGGAGCATTTCTTCCGGCAATATGTAATTCAAGATTTGAGAATTTTGAAATCAAACTTGGCCAGATCCGTTCAAGGAACCATTGCAATCCTTCCTGGTTAGGAATCCAATCCAGTGACCCGATAAAGCCCATTTTCACAGACTCATCAAATACCTCCTCGTTAGGAATATAGTTGCTTCCATCGATTCCCAGCGGCACCACTTTTAGATCTCCCTCGAAGCCCAGTTCTCGAAAACTCTCCCCATCTTTCCCGCTAATGGCAGCCAAGAGGTCAACTCCATTCAAAGCGGACAGCTCATAATTCTTGAGTTTTTTGGCCAGATGCCGGAGATACATCCTTTTTATTCCGGACCTTTCATTGGAGGCAATCCTTTCCCAGATCTTATGCTCGATATTATGAGCCCGAAGTACAACTTTGGCATTCGAATTTTTTCTGATCACAAAAATGTAAGGAGCTAAATAAACCGTTTCCAATTGGACAATATCATATTCGTTCTCCTTCAACATTTCTTCCAGGACCCTAGAATAATCATTGGAAACAAACCTGGAAATATGGTAGGACTCAGAGGAGAAGAGATTTAGGAAAGCGGGTAAAACCTTAATTTGGTTATCCACCGGAACAACTCTGATTTCAGGATAGATGGCCTTCAATTGAGAGGAAACTGAGCCTGGGTGTCGGCTGGTATCCATCGCCAGCATATGGATCGCCGCACCTGCATGGCTGATCGACTTACCTAATTCGGTGATTGCCAGGCATTCACCGTCTTTAATAGGAAAAGGTAGTTTTTTGCAAAGTTGGAGAATCTTCATCTCAGTCGCTTGAAAGCGACTAATGCTAATTGCCGCTTTCTCAATCAGTTAGATGAAAAAACGAGATCTGTCGCTTCTAATTGCCTAAAACTACAACCTTTTACATGAACAGGCCTACAAATGGCCGTCATTACTCAGTTTTTTTGACCCTTGCGCTCAATCCCCCCGTACATACCAAATTGAGCTCCGAAAAATTCTATTTTTATCGCAGAAAAGTCATCCATGATCCAAGCAGCTGGTATTCATAAGTCCTACGGGAATCTCAAGGTTTTGAAAGGGGTAGACCTGTCGATTGAGCAGGGAGAGATCGTCTGTGTTGTTGGGAAATCCGGAACTGGTAAAAGTACCCTTCTCCATATCCTAGGGACTTTGGATAATGCTGATGAGGGCAAGGTCGTATTGGATGGACAGGCCACCGAAGGCCTGGGTAAAAAGCAGTTGGCAGATTTTCGAAATCAGAAAATTGGCTTCGTATTTCAGTTCCACCATTTGCTACCTGAATTTACCGCGCTTGAAAATGTATGCATTCCGGGGTTCATTCAAGGAAGGACCGAGCCCGAGGTTCGGGAGGCTGCCAAAGAACTGTTGAACTACCTGGGCCTTTCTGACCGTCTTGACCATAAGCCAGATCAGCTTTCAGGAGGTGAACAACAAAGGGTAGCAATTGCCAGGGCCCTGATCAACAAACCAAAGGTGATCTTTGCAGATGAACCTACTGGAAATCTGGATTCTCAGACCTCAGAAGAACTCCATGAGCTGATCTTCAGACTCCGAAACGATTTTAATCAAACCTTTGTGATCGTCACGCACAATCTAGAGCTAGCCAATATGTCTGACCGAGTGTTAACTATGGAGGACGGACAAATCAAAGGATCCTAAATGGAACCCACCAATCCCATAAAGACCCCTAAAGATCCAACTGAACAAATTCAGGTTGGCTGGCGGCAGCTTTGGGCAGGTTTGAAAAAGTTCTTTAAAAATCTGACTGAGTTAAAGTCTGGCTTGGACAGAGAGGGCACGATCGTCAACATCCGAAACAACATGCGCATGCAAGGCGCCAATAGCTGGATGTTGATGTGCTCAATAGTGATCGCCTCGATCGGTTTAGATCAAAATTCCCAAGCAGTCATCATCGGAGCGATGCTTATCTCTCCCCTGATGTCTCCTATCCTGGGGGTAGGACTTTCTGTAGGCATCAATGATTTTTCTTCGTTGCGTGTCAGCATGCGGCATTTCGGTATTTCTATTGGAATAGCCTTATTCGCAGCGACTTTCTACTTCCTGGTAACCCCTTTTGGTGAAGCCACCGAACAGATTGTTGCCAGAACCGCGCCTACAATATTGGATGCAGCCATTGCTCTTTTTGGGGGCATAGCGGGTATCATTTCCTTTTCTCAAAAAGATAAATCAAATGCTATTCCGGGTGTGGCCATTGCAACGGCCCTGATGCCTCCTC
>JABDJM010000133.1 GCA_013002475.1 Saprospiraceae bacterium
TATTGGAGTTGGAGATCATCGAATTTGAAAAGATCATCGAAGCACGACATATAACCAGGTCTATAGAGAACCGGGCGGAAGAATTGACCGCCCAATCCAAACGAAGAAAAGAAGTTATCAGCAGCTCAGCAGAACTTAGTAATCTTGCTCTACGGCTTTACGGATTGTTTCTCAAATTTGGTCATGCCCGAAATGAAAAAGATCTGGAATATGTCCAAAACTTTTTTGAGTCCAATCTCCCAGATGTCGACCTCGGCCGTTTGACCTTCTTCGAAAAGATCTATTATTATCAGGCCCATGTCTGGTATTCACATATAGTCCAAAATTTCAGTCAGAATTTTCGATACAGCAGCAAGTGGGTGGATCTATTCCACGCCTATCCAAAGATGCGGGAGGCCGACCCTACTCTCTATCTGCTCGGGATGAACAACCTGATGACCTCTTGTTTTTTGACAGGGTATGAGAGTAAATTAAAATCTACTCTGGAAGAATTAGAACGATTCAGACAAGCCCATGAAAAGTCCCTGGATATAAATTCTGAAGTATTGGTGTTTCAATACTATTATACCGGCCTGATCAATCTTCATTTTACGCAAGGAACTTTCTCAGAAGGTATACAGATCATTCCCAAACTTGATGAGCTACTAAATCAATACTCTCGGTATTTGGATCAGCACCGGATACTTGTATTCTACTACAAAATGGCTTGTTTATTTTTTGGTTCTGGCGATAATACGCGTGCGCTGGATTACCTGAATTTGATAATTAATCTAAAGGCAGGATCCTTGGGAGAAGACATCCAATGCTTTGCCCGGTTCCTTCACCTGATCGCGCACTATGAGTTGGGGAATTATGCTCTTTTGGAATATTTGGTTAAATCAGTATACCGGTTTTTGGCAAAAATGGAAGACCTGAACCAGGTCCAGTCTGAGGTTTTGAAATTTTTAAGGCAAACCCTTCATAAGGCTCCTCAGGATCTCAGAAGCTCTTTTATTGAACTCCGAGAAAGACTACAGCCCCTTGCAGAGGATGAAACGGAGAAACGATCCTTCCTTTATTTGGACATCCTGAGCTGGCTTGATTCGAAAATTGAGGATCGTCCCGTTCAGGATGTGATACGGGAAAAATACCTTGCTCGCAGACGATAAATGGGTGTTTTTCGAAGTATTCATTTTTTTCGCAGGTCCTTGACAAATCCCATGATAATGTTTACGTTTGTTTGAAATTGAAAACCTAATGAAAGGTCACAGTATCAATTTGAACTCTTTTTATTTTGGATTTTACTTTTTTGGGCACCCAATAAAGAGAACTCCGCTGCGATAAAAAAAAATCAAATACTGGGCAAAAAGGAGTTCTCTACGGGGAGCTCCTTTTTGTTTTGACTAGTTCTGGGATGATAAAAATATAATTGCAAATGGGATCTAATATCACAAGTCAGCTTCGAATCGCTATCCAGGGTATCCCTGGGGCCTTTCACGAAATTGCTGCAAGATCCTATTTCGAATCGGCGCAAATTGAGATCCGCCCATGCCCTACCTTTGAACAATTGATCTCTATTACCGAGGGGAACGGAGAAGCGGACATTGCAATTATGGCCATTGAAAACAGCATTGCCGGAAGCTTGATGAACAACTACCGGCTGCTTCAGGAAAGTTCCCTGTCAATCACTGGCGAAGTATTCCTTCGAATCCGTCACCAGCTATTGACACTGCCGGGTGAAAGTTTGGCTTCGCTTCGGGAGGTTCATTCACATCCAATGGCCATTGCCCAATGCAAAACCTTTTTCTCAAGACATCCACATATACGGCTCATTGAATCCCAGGATACCGCCTTAAGTGCGCAGGAACTTAGCCAATATAAAATTGAGGGACGAGGGGCAATAGCCAGTAAGCTGGCCGCCAGCAATTATGACCTGCATATACTTGCGTCAAATATTGAAACCAATCATCAAAATTATACGCGATTTTTGATCCTTGAGCAATTACAGAGTGAGCCACTTGAGTTCAATAGGGTCAGTTTGTCCTTCAGCGTAAAACATGAAGTTGGTAGCTTGTTGAAGGTGCTCTCGGTTTTTGAATCCTTTGGTGCTAACCTGACAAAAATCCAGTCTACTCCCATCGTCGGTCAAAAATGGGAGTATTTGTTTTTCGCTGACTTTACTTTCAGATCAGGAGAGGTGCTACCCCAACTACTTGAAAAAATAAAAAGATATACCACTAGTCTAAGATTACTTGGTAAATATCAAAAAGGGAATTACCATGAAAGTTGATCCGGCTTCAAGATTGGGTTCTGTTGAGGAATACTACTTCTCCCGAAAGCTGCAGGAAATCGAACAGCTGAGGGAAGCCGGTGCGGACATTATTAACCTGGGGATCGGCTCTCCGGATTTATCTCCCCCACCCCAAGTCATCACCAGCTTAAAGGAAAGCCTGGGCCTTCCGAACGTTCATAGGTACCAATCCTATCGTGGGGTACCGGAGCTGAGGTCGGCTTTTGCCAACTGGTACCGGCGTTTTTATCAGGTGGAGTTAAAGGCGGAAACTGAGCTCCTTCCCCTCATCGGATCCAAAGAGGGAATCATGCACATTAGCATGGCATTTTTGAATCCGGGTGACCAGGTCCTGGTTCCAAATCCAGGATATCCGGCTTACTCAGCGGCTGCAAAATTAGCCGGCGCAGTGGTCCGTCCCTACTTGTTAAGGCCCGAATACGGTTGGCTTCCAGACATAGATCAAATTGAAAAGGAGGATCTAAGCGCAGTCAAGATTATGTGGATCAACAACCCACATATGCCTACCGGTGCACAAGCCGGCCCAGAAATATTTCAGCAGCTGGTAAGCTTTGCAAAACGCAACAACATTCTATTGGTCAATGACAATCCATATAGTTTTGTGCTAAGTAAAAAACCTACCAGTCTTATGCAAACGCCAGATGCCAAGGAGGTTGCTCTTGAACTAAATTCATTAAGCAAATCCCATCATATGGCAGGATGGCGTGTCGGAATGGTCTGTGGTTCCGCTGAAAAGATCAATACCATTTTGAGATTCAAAAGCAATATGGATTCAGGACAATTCCTGGGCATTCAAAAGGCAGCTATGGCAGCTTTGGACACGGACCAATCCTGGCATGACCAGCAAAATCAGATCTATTTAAGACGTAAAGGGATCGCAAAGAAAATATTTGATACTCTGAATTGCAAAATAGAAAATGCTCAGGTCGGAATGTTCCTATGGGCAAGGATCCCTCAATCCTGGAAAAATGCCTATGATCTTTCTGATTTCATTTTAAAAGAAGCAGAGGTCTTTATTACTCCAGGAGGGATCTTTGGTGATAGGGGAGATAAGTATTTGCGAATTTCGCTTTGTAGTCCGGAGGAAGTTTTGGTTGAAGCCCTTGGAAGGATTGAAGCCCAAAAAATTGAAGAAGCATGAAGGTATGTGTAATTGGTGTTGGTTTGATCGGAGGGTCTATGGCAATTGACCTGAAGGAGTCCGGCTATGCCACTGAAATTATTGGGGTTGACATCAAGCCTGATAATTTGGATAAGGCCCTGAGGCGAAGGATCATTGACCGGGCGCTTCCCATTGAAAGCGGGATTGCCGAAGCAGACATTATCCTGCTCACTGTCCCCATGGATGCTATGTTGCACCTGGCACCATTCGTCCTAAATCTGGTGGACCGGCAGACAGTGATAGAGGTGGGCTCAGCAAAGCAAAGATTGCTTAAATCCTTGGAGGACCACCCGCAGAGAAACCGAATGGTAGCGGCGCATCCGATGGCAGGTACAGAATTCTCTGGTCCGGAGGCGGCTTTGCCAAAGCTCTTTGAAAACAAGTCCTGCGTGTTGGTGGAAGAGGGGGCGACAGACCCCGATGCCTGGGTAAAAGGCCTCGAGGTTTTTGAAGCCTTGGGCATGCGCATCGTACAATATGATCCGGCAGCCCATGACCTGCATGCTGCCTACGTTTCTCATATTTCACATATAAGTTCATTTGCTTTAGCTCTTACCGTACTGGAAAAAGAGAAGGATGAAAAAAGCATTTTTGCAATGGCAGGAGGTGGGTTTTCCTCGACGGTGAGGCTGGCTAAGTCCAGTGCCTCTATGTGGGCTCCAATTTTTGAGCAAAACCGGGACAATGTTTTGGATGTTTTAGATGAACACATAAACTCACTTGCGAAATTTAGATCGTATCTGATCAAGAATGATTTTGAAGGTATTACTGAGTTGATTCAGAAGGCCAACCACATTAAAAAGATCTTAGGATGACAAATTTGGAGTTTAAACCTTTGTACCCGGATTGGACCGGGAGACCCATAGTCATGGCAGGGCCCTGTAGTGCAGAGTCGGAGGAACAGGTTCTTGAAACGGCAAGAGCGCTAGCTTCTCAGAACATTCATTTGTTCCGTGCCGGGATCTGGAAACCCAGGACCAGACCCAACTCATTTGAAGGAGTTGGGAGCATTGGATTAAAATGGCTGAAAAAAGTAAAAGAAGAAACCGGATTAAAGGTCACTACTGAGGTTGCCAACCGGAACCATCTTTCCGAAGCCTTAAAATTTGGGGTCGATGTGATCTGGATCGGTGCCCGAACTACAGTCAACCCTTTTTCGGTACAGGAAATCGCAGATGGACTGCAGGGCGTAGACATTCCTGTGCTTATAAAAAATCCTATCAATCCGGATCTGAATTTGTGGATCGGTGCCATCGAAAGGATCTACAAAGCAGGGATCCAGAGAATTGGAGTTGTGCACAGGGGTTTTTCACATTATGGGAATTCCCCTTTTCGAAATGAGCCTCGATGGAGTATCCCTATTGAATTGATGAGGAGGTTCCCTGACCTGACCGTTATCTGTGATAACTCCCACATTTGTGGCAACAGACATATGCTAGGCGCAATTGCTCAACGTGCGATGGATCTCAACTATCATGGACTGATGACAGAGACGCATCCGAATCCGGATGAAGCCTGGAGTGATGCAAAACAGCAGATCACGCCGGAGGTTTTTGGAACGCTGATCGCAGATTTGAAGATCCGCGATGTTTCAAGCAGTGACGAATCCTTTTTAAATCACCTGGAGGATTTGCGACACCAGATTGATCTGATCGATGATCAATTGCTCACTTACCTGGGTGTCAGAATGGAATTAGCAAGAAAGATCGGTGAATACAAAAAGGATAACTCCATTTCTATTCTTCAACCTTCACGATGGAATGAAATTGTAGAAACTGCAGTGGAAAAAGGGAAAGGCAAAGGTCTCAGTGAGATCTTCATTGAGAAACTATTGACTGCCGTTCACCAGGAATCCATTAGTCAGCAAAACAAAGTAATGAACCAGTGATTTACTGGACGATCATTAGTTCAATTCTTTCGTTTTCCTGATGCTGTGCCATACTGCACATCATTCCATCATTACAATCGTTCAATAGCTCCGTTTCTCCTTTGCCCTCATAGTTCAAACGAGTTGGATCTATTC
>JABDJM010000149.1 GCA_013002475.1 Saprospiraceae bacterium
GATAAGATCTGTCGCTGTAGGTGGTCGCACTTAGCTTAAGTTGCCAGGGCTTAGTATTTCGAAAAAGCAATTCAATATTGATATTCCCAAAATGTTGATCCATGAGATCTCTTTCCACCTCCTCCCGTCTCATTGGAGGTTTTAAGTAATGTCTTTCCAGTTCCTCCGTCCATTGTCCCTGCGAATAACTTTTACTGTCCGACAAATATGACCGGTAGCCAAGACTCAATACCTGATCTTTGAAGTGATCAAAAATCGCCTGGCTTTCCTTACGCGCAAATTTTCCATCCCAAAGATGCAGGACGAATCCTTTTGAAGAGCGAGTATTCAAAAAGTCAATTCCATCATCCAGACCTTCTCCTTTATTCCTGCTTAACTGGTATTGATCTTTGATCCAATCCTTAAACCTAAAATGCTTTAGAGATTGCAAATACGTTTCTTTGAAAATTTGATCCTCAGGGCTACGCTCAATGAGTGTGTGTGTCACGGGTTGTTGCCGGCTGCTTTGTTCAGCCTGACCAAAAAGCTTCTTTACTTGTGACCAGAGATCAGACACAATGATGTTGTTTAATTGTTTTTATCCTTCCCCAACTGTTCGATCATTTCGTTGGCATCATTCCAAAATTCAATAAACAGAGGTTTCACTTTTTCTGCCAGTTCCCGGCTTGCCTCCGGCACATCCTCTAATATTGGATAAGTCATGGAGTCGGCCTTGGCCCTTGGACTAATAACCCCGGCCTGATCAACAAACCAAAGCAGGACAGAAAAGAAAATTCCAAAAACCATAGAAAGGAGAATGCCCCCTGCAACCTTATTTAATATGTTGAGCTTGATCTTTTGGAGAAACTTTTCCAGGCCCTTTGCCACCAACCGTATCAGGAGCATAATGGCCACGAAGGTTAGAACAAACCCGAGCAGAAAGATCAGCGGATTGGATGATTTGAATAGATTCTCCAGGAGATTAGTGGTCACCGGAGAAAACTTAAAGGCGATCAATAGCCCAAAAAAGATGGAAAGGATCCCAAAAATAGTTCGAATGATCCCTCTGGAATAGCCCATCCAGAACCCAATTGCCAGGATTCCCAGGCATAGAATATCAATAATCATATTTCAAATATCACAAAATCAACTAATAAGTGTTGACTCCTTCGATGAGACAGGCTAAAAGTAGGACCAGCTTCTGCAAAAAATTTAGGAAAGGCTTAATTTGGCGCCAAATAACTATTCATGGGAAGAGCATTTGAATATCGTAGGGCCGCCAAAGAAAAGCGATGGGGCCATATGTCCAGAATATTCCCAAAGCTGGCAAAGGCAATAACGATCGCTGCCAAAGAAGGGGGACCAGATCCGGAGATGAACTCCAAATTGAGATTGGCTATTCAGAATGCCAAGACTCAGAATATGCCTAAGGACAATATTCAGAATGCCATCAAAAGAGCGGCCGGGAAAGATGCTGAGGACTACACGGAAGTAAACTATGAAGGGAAAGGACCGCACGGAGTCCTGGTCTTCGTGGAATGTGCCACAGATAACACCACCCGGACAGTTGCTAACGTAAAATCATATTTTAATAAGGCCGGTGGAGGTTTGGTGCCGACCGGATCTTTAGAATTCATGTTTAACAGAAAGGCTGTTTTCCAGTTTGCAAAGTCGGATGAAATCGACCTTGAGGAGTTGGAACTGGATCTGATAGATGCTGGACTGGAAGAACTAGAAGTAGCCGACGAGACCGTCTACGCATATGGAGACTATAAAAACTTCGGAAGTTTGTCTGAAGCCTTCACCGAAAAAGGAATTGAAGTTGCCAAAGGAAACCTTCAGCGAATTCCTACTTCACCCGTAGAGTTTACCGAGGACAAAATGGAGGACATCGAAAAATTCCTCGACAAGGTCGAAGAAGATGACGATGTGCAGGCCGTCTATACCAACACTCTTTAGGCCAGGTGTTTTTTCAGAAACCCAATCGCAGCTTTATACATTTCAAATGAGTTTTCCTCATTGGCAAATCCATGTCCCTCGTCATACTTAACCATGTAGGGTACATCAATTCCCCGTGATCTTATACTCTTTACGATCTGATCTGATTCATCAATATTAACCCTCGGGTCGTTGGCTCCCTGGACTACGAAGAGCGGAGCCTTTATCTTGTCAGCTTGTAAAGCCGGAGAAGTTTCTGCCAAGGCTTCCTTATCACGATCCGGATGTCCAACCATTTCGTACATCATTTCTAAATAGGGCTTCCAATAAGGAGGGATGGTATTAAAAAAGGTGAACAAGTTTGACACGCCGACATAATCGATGCCGCAGGAATATAGATCCGGTGTAAATGTAAGTCCCGCCAGGGTGGCATAGCCTCCGTAGCTGCCTCCATAGATTGCGATCCGGGCAGGGTCAGCGATCCCCTCTTTGATCAACCATTGGACTCCATCTGTAATGTCATCCTGCATAGTCCGGCCCCATTGCTTAAAACTGCTTTCCCAAAAATCTCGGCCGAAGCCGGTGCTTCCCCTGAAGTTCATCTGGAAAACAGCGTATCCACGGCTGGCCAGCAATTGGACCTCCGGATTAAAACCCCAATGGTCCCTGTGCCATGGCCCACCATGAGGATTAATAACCACAGGTAAATTTTCTGAAACACCCTTGGGCACAGTTAGGTAACCGTAGATAGTTTTTCCATCCCTGCTTTCATAAGCTATGGGCTTCATGTCCGCCATATCTTCCTTATTCAACCAGGGGCTGACATCAGTGATATGGTTCAGACTTTTATCATTCTTGTTGAAATGATAATAGGAACCTCTGGTTTTATCCGAGTAGGTACGAACGATGAAATTTTCCTCCGCCCTGTCCGTGCTACTTATAATCACTTCCTCATCCGGAAATTGCTTTTCCAAAAAGCTAAAGAGCTCTTCATGCTCAGGATCCAGAAAATGGTAATGGTTTTTTTCAAAGTAGTACTTAACCGCAGTTAATTTTTTATATCTCCTCGAATATTTTAAATCGGAAACATCCACAACGGGATGTTCAAAGAGAGGAGCCCCAACCTCCTTACCAGTATGCATATCCATCTTAACGATCACCGTCCGGTCCCTTCCTTGATTGCTACTCAACCAAACACAATGAGGGTCTTTGAAATCGAAAAACAAGGGAGCAATACTGATCCGGAAATCTACCTTAAGAACTTCCTTAAATGGCTCTCCCTCTTCGTCCCGGTACATCAACACGGTTTCAATCCCATTGACCACTTTCGTAGCCATACGAAGTTTACCATCATGGTCGGTGATCCAGGAGCTAATAGGTTCCATCGGATCATTATTTTCAGCAAGCTGCCGAAACTCTCCAGTGTGAACATTGATCACATAAGGCTCAAATAGGGCAGGATTATTTTTATTCATCCCAATGATGATCTCCTCTTCATTTTCAGGGAGGTCGTCGATCAGCTCGATCCGGATCTTTTCAAAAGGAGTAAGGTCTTTTGGATTTCCGCCATCCAGGTCCACCGCGTACATCTTATAGTTTTCATCCCCGCCACTATCCTTCACATAAACCAGGCGCGTCTTTGTTACCCACAAATACCCGGCAATGTTCCGATCTGTTTCTTCGGTGATCCTAATGGCAGAATCTTGACCGATCTTTTGAATGAAAATGTTATTCCTCCGTTGGTATGGTCCCAGGTAGGCATAGTATTTTCCACCAGGTGATATTTTATAGTTTGATCTTTCAGGAAGACGAAAAAAATCTTCGATCTGATAGGAGTGGTCATCCGCATCTTCCTTGTACAATTGAGCCAGGTCTTCAGCAGGTGTTGGAAGGGAGGGGTCCCCGGGAAGCGTTGGTTTTTCTAGTTCTACAGCCATGAATTAAAATTTGAGCACAAATGTAGGTTTTCTGGCCACCTATGAACAAAAATCCAAACGAGGGTTTAGGACCTTGTACCAATTCCCCATTTTTTTCCGTTTAATGATTGTAAATCCCAAAAAAAGACCAGATTTTAGTGCTGGCTCCCCATAAAAGACTCTAAATTCCCCAATTAGAGGAATTTACCTTATCATTGAATTTCAATCTAATTTGCCCTGAGCCACCAGTATGAGAACAAGAAACACTTATTCGACACTTATTCTGCTGTTTGTAGCTACTGTGACTTGGGGACAGCTGTCTTCCTCTCAATCACCGGCACAGCCCTTACCTTCTGTATTTTTTATTGGCGAACACGAAAAAGCTTTTGATGGTTTAAGTTTTGATTACAGGACTTCCTTGTTGGAGGCTTGTGATGAAAACATGGATATGGCTTTCAAAAAGTGGTTGAGCATGTTAAAGGAAATGGAGTCTTTTGCCGAGGTGAATGGCATGGATATCAAGGGAGTTAAAATTTGGTTGAATGTATTTTGGAATGAGGAGGGTAAAGTGGATTACCTTGCCTACCATCTTAAACCTCAGTCTAAGAATGTTGATACCCGCTTTTTGACTGCGCTCTTCAAAGAGTTTATTGGGGTGTATCAAACATCCATTGATCATCCGGAAAAATTTTCCCATTACGGGATTGCCAGTTTCCCTGTGTACACCAAGCCTACGATCGAAAAATCCGGGCAGTAATTCTAATCCTCTTCTTTTTCTTCAGGAAGGATCCAGCTTTTGCTCTTGAAAAAGTCCCAGGGTTCTGAACCAAGATCTATCTCTGGGTCTACGAAATTTTGATATTTCCTGTAGTTTAATCGGCACTGGATATTGGCATAGACCCCAACTTCTTTCCAACCCTTTTTCTCGTAAATCGATTTTATATGTTGTCCTGTCTGCCAGATCATGTCAGGGTGGGTATACATTTTCCTTGCAAACTTTGCATTCATTAACGTATGGGGTCTGACAACTTCACTCTGCCCGCCTGTCCCTTTTACCGTAAAGCTTCCCTTCCCGGTTTTATGTCTGAGCATCATTCTCCAGGAATAGCGGTGGCCTTCTTCTGTCCATGCTACATCGCCCTGGAAAAGGTGATGACGTAGTGGTAAAAGAAGGTGAATGACAAAAAGGATAGCCAGACCGATTGAGCCAAACTTTCCAAGGAAATAGTTTTCCGGTGCCTCCTGTTTTTTGCTTACTCCCAGGG
>JABDJM010000195.1 GCA_013002475.1 Saprospiraceae bacterium
AGTTGGTATACAGCAGGGAAGATGACATGTCTGCCGGCATTTACAGGCCATCATCCAAGTACAAGATCAGAGCAGCTATAAAGGAAGGCAACCTTACAGGGTATCACCTGACAGAAGTATCGATCAATAGCGGAATGTGGGATTCACTTGCTCAATACTTTCCGGCAGGTGCGGTCGAAAACCTTCTGATCGAAAGTAATGCTTTGCCCAGCAATATTACAACAGGAGCCTGGCGAGCACCTATCACCAACTTTATGGCTGTGGCAGAACAAAGCTTCCTTAGTGAAGTTGCCCAGATCATCGGTGTGGATCCATTGGATTTTAGAATAAGACTGTATGAACGGGCTAAAAATGAAAGGGTAGGAGGAGAAATTGGATATGAGCCGGAGAAGTTGATTGGGGTAACAAAACTCGTTGCCGAAAAGGCAAATTGGGGTAATCCGGAACCGGGGGTTTCTCAAGGCCTTAGTGTGTACTATTCTCACAATACTTATGTGGCGGAAATTGCAGAAGTGGTCATGGAAAATGAAAAGCCAAGAGTAAAGAAAGTCACTGTTGCTGTAGATTGCGGCATTGTGATCAATCCATTGGCAGCCTCCAATCAAATTGAAGGCGGAGTTGTTGATGGAATTGGCCATGCCATGTATGGAGATTTTGCATTTGAGAATGGAAGACCGATCCAGACAAATTTTGATAGATACAGGATGATCAGGATAGGAGAGGCCCCGGAAGTTGAAACACATTTTGTAGAGAGTTATAATGATCCTACAGGACTTGGAGAACCTACACTACCACCGGCTGGAGGAGCAGTTGCTAATGCGTTGTTCAATGCCACAGGTGAACGGATTTACAAGATCCCGTTTGTCAGCCAATCAGAATTGTTAGGTTGATCAGGGACTCTTTAATTGAATTAAAAGTATTTTGCCGAAAGTATTGAAATCAAGGATTTCAATACTTTTGGTTGTTATATTTCCCCATACCACTCCCCGGAAACCTTCTATTTTTTTTACTAAAAGCAAAATGAAAATGGTACTGAACCTATTATTTAATGTGATCCGTGATGTTATTGTCAAAGTGGCCAAAAAAAACAATGATGATCCTGAAGTGGAAACTGCTGATGAAAGAGTATTTAAAAAGATCGAAGAAAAAGCGCAGGAAACTGTGAATGAGACAGAATCTGAAGGAAGATCAAGAGGAGACTTATACGAACGACTCAGAGATCGGATGAATGAGGTCCAAAAAGAAAATGAAAAAGATCCTGATGTGGCAACTGCTGATACCTCTGTTTTTGATGATTTCCTCAAAGAGATCGAAAGGATAAAAGCTCAACAGTCCGGGACAGAGATACCTCCGGCACCGTCAGGTCATCAGATTCCCCCTGCACAAGGTATTCCACCTGTATATGAAAGTACACCGGGTCCTGTTTCTGATCAACCCGAGATCCTCGATCCAAAAGAAGCTGCCATTGGGTCTACACGAATGACGAATAGTTTTGGTGGTAGCCTTGCTCTAAGAATGGCACCGGATATGGGTGCAGGCACTAATCAATTACGAGTTCCGGACCAATCTGTAGTCAAGATCCTTCAAATTTCAGATCGAAAGATCATCCTGGATGGCAAAGAATCTAATTGGGTTTTGATTGAGTTTAATGGTCAACAAGGGTGGTTGCTTGATTCCTATATTAATTTTTAAAAAATAATAATTGCAATTCATGTTGTGAGATGTGTTTTTGAATTCGTCTTGAATAAAACTACGATAGCTTATCTGCCAAAACAGAGGCTAAAGAACACAAAATCGTAATGCAGGATTGCGATGTGGAACAACATGGGGGCTTTTAGCCCCCTTTTTTATTGGAGCCATTCCGATTCTGGTAAAATGCTTATTTTCCTATATGCTCTTTAAACAGAAAACATTGCAACAGATCAAAGATGGATCTGTCTCTCTCGCCTTTAGAATCTGGAAGAGACCTACTGTAAAAGAAGGGGGGACACTGATTACAAGAGCAGGACAGCTAAGGATCAAAAGTCTGATGATCACCTCGTTCAGATCAATCTCTTCAATTGATTTGAAGGCGGCAGGTTTTTCCAATATGGATGAATTACGCAAAGCTTTTCCCAAAAATGTCTCCGGAGACCTTTATCGCATTGAGTTTGAATTGATTGGTCCTGATCCAAGAATTGAATTAAGAAAGAAAAGTGACCTGAATGCCGAGGATATCGAAATTCTGAAGAAAAAGTTAGCGAGATTGGATCAGTACAGCAAACAAGGACCGTGGACTAAGAAATTTCTTTCAGTCATTCATCATCATCCCGGCGTGAGGGCACAAAATCTTGCTGATCAGCTGGGTGTGGAAAAGGATTGGTTCAAACCAAATGTTAGGAAACTTAAAAAATTAGGTCTTACAGAGAGTCTAAGCGTGGGTTACCGAATTTCACCAAGAGGGGAGGCACTCTTGAAACATCTTTGATACAGAATTTTGTCTGATTATCTAATTCGCTTTCACAAAAGGGTCAAAAGCCTTGATCAGTTTTGGTCTTCTCATAAGAAGTTTCTCCAGCCCCTTTCTTGTTCCATCAAATTGAAGATCCTTAAAATGCCTGAGCACAAGGCTTAGCTCACCTAGTTTTTTTTCCGGGATCTGCTCCAGGAAGCTTTGGATCATTATTTCTTCTTCACGAGAAAGATACATACAGCCAGATTTCAGTCAGTACCAACTAAGAATAATTCAATCTTCTTTTTCTAAAGAATCCTTTCTACGATCGTGTGATATTCTTCGATAAAAGTACATAACGCCCAAAATGCTTCAATTATTGAAAGTCCTTATAATTACACATTAATTATGTCAGATAAATATCTTAAAATCAATCAGTTACGGAATTAATAATCTAAGTAACACTCGCTTTGTCTACCTTATGTCTACCCAAATTAAGGCATAATTTTCGGAGATTATTTAGCTAATATTAACTCTATATCAAATATGTAAATAGTTAATAATCAGTCATTAATAATCAATTATCCCCCTGTCCACCCTTTGTCCACATCAAAAATTTCAAAACCGGCCCTGCCTACCCCCATTTTTGGACTATCAGCAAATATTAGTTGATCAACCAAAAATCACAATGTCATGTTTTCAAACAATTCTAATCTGAGTTTAACACTCATCAAAGAACGGCCCGGGCGGATAAAGA
>JABDJM010000198.1 GCA_013002475.1 Saprospiraceae bacterium
ATTTTATATGGCAAAGGAAATTACTAATCGGAGCGAGGACTATTCTCAATGGTATAATGATATTGTAAAAAAGGCCGGATTGGCCGATAATTCAGCCGTTCGAGGATGCATGGTGATCAAGCCCCATGGATTTGCTCTTTGGGAAAACATGCGTGATCAATTGGATCGGATGTTTAAGGATACAGGACATGTGAATGCCTACTTCCCCATTTTTATTCCTAAGAGCTTCCTTTCCAAGGAAGCTGAGCATGTAGAAGGCTTTGCAAAGGAATGCGCCGTAGTAACCCACCACCGATTGATGAACGATCCTGACGGAAAAGGGGTGGTTGTTGACCCTTCCGCCAAGCTGGAGGAGGAATTGATCGTACGGCCGACTTCCGAAACGATCATCTGGCACACCTATAGGGATTGGATCAATTCCTATCGGGACCTTCCTCTGCTGGTCAATCAGTGGGCGAATGTAGTTCGGTGGGAAATGCGGACCCGCCTTTTCTTAAGGACAGCGGAGTTTTTATGGCAGGAAGGACATACGGCTCATGCTACTAAGCAGGAGGCCGTTGAAGAGACTCTTCAGATATTGGATATCTACGCGAAGTTTGCGGAGGAGTGGATGGCGATGCCAGTGGTAAAAGGGGTAAAAACTGTCAACGAGCGTTTTGCAGGGGCAGAGGATACTTATACTATTGAAGCACTCATGCAGGATGCGAAAGCGCTACAAGCTGGTACATCTCATTTTCTGGGACAGAACTTTGCTAAGGCCTTTGATGTAACCTTCCTGGATGAAAATCAAAAACGCGAGCTTGTCTGGGCTACTTCCTGGGGAGTTTCTACGCGACTCATTGGTGGCTTGATCATGACCCACTCGGATGATGATGGCTTAGTCTTGCCTCCAAAGCTGGCACCTCAACAAGTGGTGATCGTCCCTATCCCGAAACCTTCTGAAGAAGTTGACGAGGTTGCTGAAAAGATCATGGCAACCTGTAAGGAGAAAGGGATCCGTTGCATCTTTGACAAGGACCTGAAAAAACGACCAGGATTCAAGTTTGCAGAATATGAGATGAGAGGGGTTCCAGTCCGGATCGGAATTGGAAAAAGAGACCTGGAAAAAAATCAGGTTGAGATCGCTAGAAGAGATACAAAAGAAAAGACCTTTGTTCCAATTGACGGAGCAGTGGATTATATCGAAGGACTCTTAGTGGAGATCCAGAACAACCTTTTCCAAAAAGCTTTGAAATTCCGGGAAGAGCATACAAGTTCAGCAGACAGCCTTGAGGAATTCAAGGAGATCCTTGACACCAAAGGAGGATTTGTCAAGGCTCATTGGGATGGAACCACAGAAACAGAGCTAAAGATCAAAGAACAAACCAAGGCTACTATCCGTTGCATTCCTTTGGAGAATGAAAAAGAGGAAGGAGTCTGCATTTTAACAGGAAAACCATCCGCCCAACGTGTTCTTTTCGCGCGGTCTTACTAATTTTACAATCAAACAATATTCACCATGGCATTTGAAGTAGAAGGAAAACTTTACAAGAAATTTGACACTCAGAAAGTCACCGATACTTTTCAAAAAAGAGAGTTCGTCATTGAAATGGAGGACGGCATGTACCCCCAGATCATCAAGTTTCAATTGACTCAGAATAATTGTGATAAACTGGATTCCTTCAATGAAGGAGATCAGATCAAGGTTACATTCAACCTTAGGGGTAGGGAGTACACCAAAGAAGGTCGGACAAGCTATTTCACCAATTTGGATGCCTGGCGATTGGATAAGGTAGGTGCTGCTGAAGCGGCACCAGGTGCTCCGGCGCAGACGGAATTTCCATCTGCCAACGATGAGCCTGCTATCCAGGCCGACATGGATGATCTTCCTTTCTAAACAATATTGCGCGGATTATCACATTTAAGGCTTATGCGATTTCTGGTCTGTAGCATTTTGCTACTCGTTTCTTTGCATTCCACGGCTCAGGTTCCAGCCTTATACAGCATGCATACCAATTGGGATGACCGTTTCACTCAATGGACCATCCTGACCATGGATGAAGAGCAGGAAGGCTCTTTGACCATGCTTTGGGAAGCTCTGAACAGGATCGATGAATGGGAATTCTCTTTCGACGGAGTCTATGGAAAAATAAAACTGAAGACCCTCGGCAACAAAGACCAATGGGAATTGCGGATCGGAAACGAGGTGGTAACCATTCGACAACTTTGGCCGGGAGATCTTTCCGAATGGAGAATCACTGATAATTCCAAAACCATAGAATTTGAAGCACCGGTTCCCTCGGATCCCTTCACCTGGGAATTGCGTCAAAGCAGCAAGTATGGAGATTTTGTGATGTACTCCGAAAATGCAGGTGATCCCAGAGATTGGGTCATCGTTGATAAGCTTTCAGAAGACTTTCCCTTTGCCTTAAAAATGGCGATGGTTTTTGTTCCCCTCATTCCTCTACTGCCACGTTAAACAGCAGCCAACAATTCGAGTATCTGATTTGTATGGTCTTTTGACTTGACTTTTGTGATCACCAGCTCTAGTTTTCCTTCTTCATCAATGACAAAAGTTGTTCGGTAAACCCCTTCAAATTCTCTTCCCATAAACTTTTTCAAGCCCCAGCATTTATAGGCTTTGATAACTTTCAGATCAGTATCCGCGATCAGATCAAAGGGAAGGTCAAACTTATTGATGAAATTATTGTGCTTCTTCTCGCTATCCGGGCTTACTCCCAGGAGCTGAAAACCTTCCTTTTTTAATTTTGAAAAGTTATCTCTCAGGTTGCAGGCCTCTACTGTACAAGTAGGGGTGTTATCCTTCGGATAAAAGAAAAGGATCAATTTTTTGCCACGGTAGTCCTCAAGTTTTACCTGCTCACCGGTTTGAATTGTAGCTGAGAATTTGGGCGCTTTTCGCCCGGGTTTCAATGTAGTCAATGAAGAAAATTTTTGATTAGTATAGATAAGTAACTACCAAAAGTAAGGATTGTTCACCTGTAGAATTACCTGTTGAACACTTCCTGAAAAACGGACTTATTTCCTACCGCATCGGTGACCACCAATTTGACCACATGCTCTCCCTTACCAAATTCTTCTGGAACAAATCGGTGGGTGAGCAGATCATTCTTTGCATCGTACTCAAATAGTGCCCATTCTCCATCTATGGTAGCATTGTATCCGAAACTGTTGATCTCCTTGGCAGCATCCATGTCATCAGTTACCTTAAAAGACATCCTGGTATATCCTTGCATGTCTTTTTTGAATTTGATCGGAGATATCTTAGGTTTTTGTTGGTCCGTCATTACACTGTAAGCACCCAGGCTACGGACTTTGGTCACCAGGTATTCGCCTTTCCATTTTCCTCCGGCAGAACTCCAGTTTCCCTTAGAGTCCCTGCTTGCGATCAATGCTTTTTCTTTCAAATGATCTGGAAGATGATCCGGCTGGATCAAAAGCTCGTAAGACTTGTGGATGGGTGTGAATCCATTGTGAAAAATATGAACAGGGGAATATCCCATCTCAGGAGCTTTCTCTGAGGAGTATTTCCAATAAAGATCCTCATATAAAGTCCCCCTTCTCATTTGAAGTTTCCAGCCGTCACCAGAAGCATAATTTTCTTCTTCAAAGGGGAATACATATTGAAAGGTATTTGAAGGAGGATCGGGGACCTCAGATCGTTTAACCCAAAATTCCAATCGTGCGGTGTTTCCTGCCACATCTTTTGCCACCATTTCAATTTGGCTGGCCTTGTCTTTATATAAGGGAACGATCCCTTCTTTAACGGCATCCTCATAAATGGAGAGTTTGTTTCCAGGCAAGCGGAAGCACCGGTGGTAATAGCTTTTGTTTTCGACCCTCTCCTTATAATCCAAGTGGGCGTTGATGTATCGGGTCTCGTGAAACGCAAATGATTCCATAGTAAAACCATAGATCTTTTTACCGTCCTGTTTTACCTCCAGGCTATATATGCCGTTCCAGTTTGGGCTTCCGTTGGTATGGTCATAGGCCTTGATGGCAAGACCGGCCCGCCAGGCTCCGAGACTAATGGTGTCTCCCTTTATCCGATAATTATTACCATCCTTGATCAGATCATAAGATCCTTCATGCAAGGTTTCCTTTTTATCGTTTAGCCCATACCATCGAATCTGGTGAAATTTCGGGGCCATAGTATCCTCCTTGCCTATCCCAAACAGTTGTGGATTGATCGGTTTTTCAGTTTTCGTATCACGTATCTCAAAGTGCAAATGCGGACCATAGGATCTTCCGGAGGTGCCCAGGGTTCCTATTTTTTCTCCTTGTTCAAAATTGAAGGTTCCCGCAGGTGGATAAATATTTACTTCGAACTTCTTTTTCTGATATTGAAATTTGCGGACGTAATCAGCGATCTCTTTTGGAAATTCTTTCAGGTGAGCATAGACGGAAGTATATCCATTCGGATGGTTCATGTATAACACATTACCATAGCCGGCAGACTGAACCTTTATCCTGCTTATTGTTCCTTTCGCCACAGCAACCAAGTCATCCCCTGTTTTTCCGTTGGAGGATTTAATATCTATTCCAGCATGAAAATGATTGGGCCTTAATTCACCAAAAGTCCCTGAAAGGAGTATCGGAAAATTCACCGGAGACCTGAAGTAATCCTGCGGATATTTTTCAGAGCCATGCTCAAATGATGAGAGCAAAAAAAAGAGGATACCAAGAGAACAAATCCAACGCATCAATAAAGTTTTCCTTTTACAAAGATAGGGCCGGAGGATTTAAAAATCCGGCAGATGTACATTATCCTTTTGGTCCAGGGGCCATTCTTTCAAACGTGGAGTGGGGTCCAAAGATTTCACATTTTCCCTTAAAGTTTTCTGAAAATCAACTCTGGGAATTCCTCTAGCGCCAAGACTTACAAGGTATTTGGTTTTTTGTTGGCAGTCAATTAAGGCAAAGTTGCGCCTTTCAAGCTCTTTTACAAACGAAATAAATCCAAATTTGGATGCATTGTTTTGCTTTGAAAACATAGACTCTCCAAAGAATACTTTTCCCAGACAAACTCCATACAGACCTCCGACCAGCTCCTTGTTTTCCCAAACCTCCACACTATGAGCAAATCCGGCTTCATGCAATTTGATATAGGCGTCCTTCATCTCATCCGTTATCCAGGATTCAAAGTTCTGACCTTTGCGTTTGTTCAGCTGGCATTGTGTAATTACTTCTTCAAAGGCCCTGTCGATAGTCCAGGCGTACTTTTGATTATTGAAATATGGCCTCATAGAT
>JABDJM010000214.1 GCA_013002475.1 Saprospiraceae bacterium
ACCATGCTTGGAACCAACCGCGCGGCGGTTTTACTAATTCGGGTTAAGCCACCAAAAATTACGATGGAGGTAATCACCACCAAAACCAAACCCACGATCAGGTCACTAGTAAAGCCAACTTCCACTCCGTTCGGCGCAAGAAGGATATCCCGAACCGCTTGGGTCAACTGATTGACATTAAATACCGGAAGTGCTCCGATCAAGCCCGCTATGCTAAAAAAGATCGCTAGGGGTTTCCATTTTTTTCCGAGACCTTCCACGATAAAATACATGGGACCTCCTTGGATCTCACCAGCAGAATCTTTCCCGCGATATAAAATGGATAGGGTGCAGGTGAAAAACTTTGTGGCCATCCCGACCAGCCCGCTAATCCACATCCAAAAAATGGCACCAGGACCTCCAATGGCAATGGCAACCGCAACACCCGCTACATTTCCCATTCCAATGGTGGAGGAAAGTGCCGTTGTGAGGGCCTCAAAGTGATTGATCTGCCCCGGATCATTGGGGTCATCATATTTCCCACGAAGAACCTGTATAGCATGCCCAAAGTGCCGGTAGGGTATAAATCTTGAACGGATCAGAAGATAAAGTCCTCCTCCTACCAGTAATAGAACTAAAGGGATGCCCCAAACGGCTGAAGCAAAAGCGGCCAGAGCACTGTCGATGGCTTGCATCATAAAGATGGTTTGGTCCCGAATCTAAGGATTTTTCCCTTCCTCGGCTTTTTTTAAGACCTTCAGGCAACGGCTACCTCAATTTCTCCGTTTTCAGAATTATAGTACACATTAAAGCCATCCCTTATGAAATTATCCACAGATCTTCTAAAAGCCATCGCCGTTGGAGTGACCATTGGAGCCACTGTTAGCTCATGCACTTATTTTGAGGAAATCGGATCAATCTTTGACGAACCTAACTCAGAAGAGAGAGCGGAAAACAATACCGATGATCCAAATCAATGTTGGGATTGCCCCGCCTGTGGCTTGGGATAATTCCTACCTTGGTCGCTCATGATAAAAGCAGCTATTTCCTGCAATCTAGATACCCATATCCTGCAAACTGCTCTGCCGCTTTTTCGAACCGCGGAAGTCGATGCCATCGAGTGGTCTTTTGATACACTTTACAAGACTAAAAATATTCCTGACTGGTTTGTCGAATTGCTGAGGACCTTCAGCGATGGAAAAGGCTTGATAGGACATGGCGTATTCTTTTCTATTTTTTCTGGCGAATGGACCGAAGGTCAGCAACGCTGGTTACAACATCTGGAAAAAGTATCCAAGCATTTCAGCTTTCAGCATATCACCGAACATTTTGGTTTTATGACCGGAGCAGATTTCCACAAAGGTGCTCCTATCTCTGTTCCCATGGACAACACTTCGCTGAGCATTGGCGGCGACAGGTTAAAGCGCATTGCCAATGCTTGCTCATGTCCTGTCGGTCTCGAGAATTTGGCTTTCACCTATAGTTTGGAGGAGGTGAAAAAACATGGTGAATTTTTATCGCGCCTGGTTTCAACTGTGAACGGTTTCATCATTCTTGATCTGCATAATCTCTACTGTCAGATGCACAACTTTCAGATCTCTTTTGAGGAGATCATAAAATTGTATCCGCTAGAATTGGTAAGGGAAATTCATATTTCCGGAGGATCCTGGCAGGAGAGCGATTTGGCACCAGAGAAAAAGGTAAGGCGAGATACCCATGATCAGGCGGTTCCAATAGAGGTGTTCAACATGCTATCGAAGGCAATTCCCCTTTGCCCTAATCTAAAATTTGTTGTTCTCGAGGCTATTGGGACAGGATTGAAAACGGAAAAAGAAAAGGAGGATTTTCAAAAAGATTACCAGACAATGAAAGCTTTGCTTACTAAAAGTGAGCCTAATCCTGGGATCAAGAATTTTATCCCGGACATACCGTACGAATTAGGCGAACCTATGAGTGATGATGAGTTTGCTTTGCAGCAGATTGAGCTTTCAAATATTTTGGAAACTGCTGATAATCTTACTACCGCTCAGGCATCCCTATCCAATTCTTCCCTTGCAAATACTTCCTGGGATATAGAGCATTGGTCTCCTCATATGCTGGAAGCGGTTATTGCGATTGCCCAAAAATGGAAAATGGGTTTTGACTAAGGACCAGAGCCGTTTTTGCCCTTCGATTTTTGTAATATTGGGCCAAATCCGGACACAGTGAAACCCACAGCCTTTTTATTTCCAATCCTTCTTGTATTTCTACTTAGTTCTTGCAAAACAAGCATAGTTCAAACGCCGATCATTTTTGATCAGGAACGGAAGGAATTGTCGTTGGAATACCTGGAAAATAGGTATGGTCTGGATCAGAATGAGGCTACGATCATTCCAAAAATGGTGGTCATACATTGGACCGCAATTCCAACCCTCGAGAAATCATTTGCAGCCTTCTACGAAAGCAAGCTCCCAAATTTCCGCCCGGAGATCGCGAGTGCTTCGGCTTTGAATGTCTCCGTACAATATCTGATAGATAGGGATGGGACCATTTATCAATTGTTACCAGACAATACTTTTTGTCGTCACGTAATCGGATTGAACCATTGCTCCATTGGAATTGAAAACGTTGGAAACGGGGATACTCACCCACTGACAGATGCCCAGTTAAAAAGCAACATCAAGTTGATCAGACAACTTGCAAAAAAGCATCCCATAGAATATGTCATCGGCCATCACGAATACACGCAATTTGAAGATCATCCTTTATGGCTTGAAAAAGACAAAGGATATCGGACTGTAAAATACGACCCCGGAGAAGCCTTTATGTCAAAACTTAGACCGCGTTTGAAAAACCTAAATCTTAAAGAACTACCTAAATGAGAAATAGCAAAACACTTTTACTCTTTGGATTTTTTCTGGCAAGTCAGATTCTGCAGGCTCAGGATTTCACGATCGCAAGGCAACTGTTTACAGCTCACGAAAAATTTAAGGCTAAGGAGATCAATGATATGCGCTTTATGCATAAGGATATTCAGCCTCTCCTCGAAACGGCGGCCTATCATAAGGACTTTTCGAAAAAGAAACTGGGCGAATCTATAGAAGGACGGGATATTCATTTGCTTTCCTATGGCGAAGGTGCCACCTCTGTCCTGTTATGGTCTCAGATGCATGGAGACGAGCCTACAGCCACCATGGCCTTGATGGACATTTTTAATTTCCTGACCAGCTCCGATGATTTTGATCCATTGAGGCGGATCCTGAAAAGGAATTTGAATATCCACTTCATCCCTATGCTTAATCCGGATGGGGCCCAGCGTTTTATGCGGCATAATGCCAACTATGTTGATCTTAATCGTGATGCTTTAAGACTTCAGAATCCGGAGTCTCGAATTTTGAAAGCTGCCCGGGATAGCCTGGATGCCAAATGGGGTTTTAATTTGCATGATCAAAATCGCTATTACGCAGCAGGTATTACCGAAAACACAGCCTCCATTTCCTTTCTTGCCCCGGCATACAATTATGATAAAGACATCAATGAAGTACGGGGCAATGCCATGAAATTGATCGTGGGAATGAACCGGCTTTTGCAGAAATACCTTCCGGGACATGTGGGACGATATAATGATGCCTTTGAACCAAGAGCTTTCGGGGATAACATTCAGAAATGGGGGACAAGTACGATCCTGGTGGAAAGTGGTGGCTTAAAGAACGACCCTGAAAAGCAACATTTACGGAAGTTGCATTTTGTCCTTCTTCTATCCTCCTTGTTGGATATTGCGGAGCAAAAATATGAGGAGTATCCGATGGAGGAGTATGAAGAAATCCCATACAATGATTCTAATTCTTTTCATGATTTCATTTTACGGAAAGCTCAGGTTGAAAGAAATGGAAAAACCTATACGCTTGACCTTGCCTGGCGATCATTTGAAATTGACAGAGAGGGGACCGGTGAATTCTGGAGGTCGGCCACTATCATGGATGTTGGAGATCTAAGTATCCTTCACGGATATGAAGAATTCGATGGGGCGACTTATTCAATCGAACCTGCAAAAGTTTATCCCAAGGTTCTAAGCCTGAAGAAGATCAAAAAGCTCGATTGGAAAAAGGATCTCGTTGATCAGGGCTACCTGGCTGTCCGTCTCAAGAAGAGTAACCGCTTTTGGCGATTTTCAGAAAGTCCTATCAGGATCATCCATGAAAAAGCTAAGATGCAAACGGAGATACGTCGGGGAGGCAACCCTGCCTTTTTCCTGAAGCGGGGAGGAGTTAGAAAATATTTCCTAACCAACGGAAAACTGTGGGACCTGGAACAAACGGAAACCATCTCCAAGGCTTGGAAAAGGTCTTCTGGTTCCTAAGCATGATGCTGGGAACAGAATTGCTTCTCCGCTCACTATTGACAAAAACGACCTTCCTGAACATGTAAAGTGCTGAAATTCAGTGCCTCCAAAACTATTTGCGGGAATTTTGCGTTATTTGTGTATGATTTCAGCTGACAAGGCGGATTACGAGGGTATTTTCCAAAAGTCCATCGACCACATCCAATCTTTAGGGTACCAAAATATTAAAGCCGACTTCAAGGAATTTGAACGGCCTAAGTCCTATTTAAAAAAGGGTAGCGACGTAAGTGTGACCCCTGATATTGTGGCAGAGAAAGGAGGTCAAATGCACGTTTTTGAACTGGGATTAAAATCTCAAGAGCCGAAACTCCTAAAATCGAAGTGGATGTTTTTGGAAACTTTATCCAAGTTCAAATCTTATAAGTTTAACATCATCACCACTCGCGGGCATGTTAAGTTCACAGATACCCTTATCCACGACTTGGGATTTTCTCCCAACCAGCTTATTAAATTGTAAATATTTTTTTTCAGAGCATTTTCCTGAACGAGCGTTGATCTCAGGAGTTGGTCTGATGGATACTATATAATAACTTAATTAAAGACAATGGCTAGAAGAAAGACAAAGAGTTTTGATTTTGCGAAGGGTATTTACTACTTCAGCATTAACAAAGGCTTTAATAGCTCTATCACTATCAAAAGAGAAGACAAGCAAAAGGCCCTTCTTGCATTTTCAAATTATTTGGTAACTCAGAGAGGAAATTGCGAGTGGCTTGGAAAGTGGGATGGTAAGAAATTCATCGAAGATGATTATGAAAAACTAACTGAAAATCAGGGAGCTGCCTAAGTACAGCTTTTAAGAAATATAAAAGCCTCATGCACATTGTGCATGAGGCTTTTTCAGTTTTTGCGATCCAACTAAGATTGTGGAGGGGCTGGCATATTGTAATAGAATTTCTCTTCAATGATCTTACCATCCTGCCATTTTTGAACAGCAACCTCCTCCATCTTCATTCGGTTGCCATCCTGAGTTGTTACCTCGACCCAGGATTCTGCGCAGGTTACATTGTTAGCCTCATCGGCCATAACTGAATTGCAGCCTCCATCATGCCTTTCTTTAACCATTCCAAACCATTCCTGAACAGCCTTTCGTTGCTCTTCTCTGCCATTTCGACATTCGCCGGTTGGCATTTCATAGACCTGGACATTTTCATGGTAAAACTCATTTAAAGCTTCCATAGATTTTCCTTCCCCGATCCATTGTTGAAGTCTTTGCGCGTTTTCTAGATTACTCATAATTAAGGTTTATTCCCGCTAGTGCGAGGGATTAGACAATTGATATTCATATTTAGGGACCCAGCCATCCACTCCCTTTGGTAAAAGGTCAATAAAGTGCCAAACTGGATTGTAGAGGTCACCTGGACCAAAGCTGTCATAGGAGGCTCGAAAGATCTTGCCATCTTTTTTTACAAATGCAGAAACACCTGGGAGGTAGCTCCTTTTCCCCTCTTCTCTTTTTTCGAATCCCAGATCATAGGCAAAATCAGTCCCGGCAATACTTACCATATTAAAGTTCCAGCCACGACTAGAGCTAAATTCATTCAAGACTTCAGGCTCGTCCGGGGAACTTAAGACCCAGGGAACCCGGTCAGACAGTATTTCCTGGATACCTCTGAAGCCATCGGCCCACATAGTGCAATATCTACACCCCTTGCCCATGTTATGGATCACGATCAACTCATCTTTATCATTGAATAATGTGGAAAGAAGTACTGGAATTCCTTGTGAATTGCGAAGAGTATAATCTTTTACTTCTTGTAGCGGTGCCTCCTTCCGTAGTGAGGTAATTTCCTTTCGTAGCTCCTGGATTTGAGCTTCGAGATGTTGGATCTTTTCGAGGGACATGTGGGAGTTTTGGTACATCTTTAAAATAGGGAATTGCAGTCAAAAAAAAGTAGTGAACTCCAGACATTTGTGACTGGTTTTAAAAAGAATTAAAACAGGATTTGAATTGTTTATTTTTGGCCACTAATGGATCAATTGGAAACAATAAAAAAGCGGTTAAAGGCTTTGGCAAAAAAGTCCAAAGCCCTGGAGCCCTCTCCATCCGAACGGGAGAAAATGCTGGAGAAGGTTAGAAAATATCTGGATCGCTTTATTCAGGGTATGCCCGAAGGGAAAGCCTATGTAGCTGGCAAGCCAGAGGCTGGGAGCCTACAAATCCTTGAGGAAGGACAATCCCTTTCGTCCCTGCTAAAAATATACAGGGATCAGGTTGAGAGGCTAGGCATTAACCCTGCTTCCGGTGGCCATCTGGGATATATTCCTGGTGGTGGTATCTGGCTTTCTGGTTTAGGTGACTTTATTGCTGATGTAACCAATGAATATGCTGGGATGTATTTTGGCTCACCTGGTGCGGTTACGATGGAGGATGAATTGTTGGATTGGATGAAAGAAGTGTTTGGATTTCCTTCTTCGGCTATTGGCAATTTAACCTCTGGTGGATCGATAGCCAATCTTATCGCACTTACTTCAGCCCGCGACAAAATGGGTATCAAAGCAGACAAGATCCCTGTTTCGGTGATATATACAAGCCCTCAGGTTCATCACTGCATTCAGAAAGCCTTGCGGATCATAGGTTTGGAAGATATACTGATCCGTTATATCAGTCTTGATGAGAATCACCGAATGGATGTGAAGGACCTGCGTAGACATATAGAGGTCGACTTTCAGAATGGTCTTAACCCATTTATGGTTATTGCTTCTGCGGGAACTACCGACACTGGTGCAATAGACCCTTTGGAAAGGATCGCTGAGGTTGCTCAGGCTGGGAACCTATGGTACCATGTTGATGCAGCCTATGGAGGATTTTTTATTCTGGTTGATGAAAAGAAAGATAGGTTCAAGGGTATTGAAAAAGCTGATTCTCTGGTTATTGATCCCCATAAAGGACTGTTTTTACCCTATGGGACAGGAGCTGTTCTTGTGAAGGATAAGGATGCGGTCTTTCATTCTCACCATTATACAGCCAACTACATGCAGGATGCGATCCAGGATGATACCCTGATCAATCCGGCGGATGTATCACCGGAGCTGACCAAACACTTTCGGGGTATGCGGATGTGGCTTCCTTTGCAGCTACACGGTATCAAACCATTCAAAGCTTGTCTGGAGGAAAAATTATGGTTGACAGAATATTTTCGGGAACGGTTGAAAAGCGAGGGATTTGAGCTTGGCCCACAACCAGATCTTTCAGTAAGTTACTTCTGGTATCCAAGTAAAAGTGAAGATCAAAATGTGTTCAATGATAAATTGCTCAGAGCATTGCACAAAAATGGAGATGTCTTTTTGAGCTCTACGGTATTGGATGGAAAATTTGTGATCAGGATGGCGATTCTTGCATTCCGCACGAAAAAAGAAACCATCGACCGGGCAATGGATATGATCCTGGCCGCCCTTCAGAAATTACATTAACCAAAAAAAGCCCCAAAGTCTTGGAGCTTTTTTTGGTCAGCCTTAATTGCATTGCAGAATTTACAATGGGTGCTCGATATTGGTCTGTATTCAACAGCTTGAACGGATGCTTTAGTTATAAGCTATCTCGCATTTAGTAAAACGAGCTACCAATTTTTGGCTGAGATTCGGAAAGGCAAATGCATGGGAACATTTGCCGTTGGACAGTATGGGGGATTCATAGAAGTTAAATTTTTTACTGAAGGATTGTCTTATGG
>JABDJM010000322.1 GCA_013002475.1 Saprospiraceae bacterium
GTACTGGAAACCGTAAAAAAAATCCGCGAGGATGACTATAAACTGCAGAAGCAGGACGAATCCCTGGTTTCTAAGGCACCAAAAATCTTTCATAAGGATTGTGGAATAGATTTTCGAAAACCTGCCAGGGAGGTTCACAACTTTATTCGAGGGCTTAGCCCTTATCCCACTTCCTGGACTACCTGGAAAAGCAAAAAAATTAAGATCTTCAAAACCAAACATTTTGACTACCTAGGAGGTTTCCCAGGAGAGATCATCATGCCAGAGAAAAACCGGCTTGTAGTTGTTTGCGGTGAAAATGCTGTTGAATTACTGGAGCTACAATTGGAGGGCCGAAAAAAGGTAAGTACTTCAGACTTTTTAAACGGCGTTGATAAGGATGATCTAAAAAACTTTGCCATGAAACAATACCCCTATCAATTATCAGATGAGGAATGGAAAAAAAAGTTGTCCCCGGAAGCCTACCGGGTGCTCCGGGAAAAAGGAACTGAGAGGGCCTTCACCGGAGCATTAACGGATACAGAAACTGAAGGGGTTTATGAATGTGGCGGTTGTGAATTTCCACTTTTTCATTCAACCCAGAAATTTCATTCAGGCTGTGGCTGGCCCAGCTTTTGGTCGGAATTGAATTCGGCTTCCATTGAACAGATCCCGGACAACAGTCATGGGATGATCAGAACCGAGTTAGTTTGCTCAAATTGCGGAGGACATCTCGGTCACATTTTTAATGACGGCCCTCCTCCGACCCATCAACGATATTGTATTAATTCTGTAAGTTTAGAATTCAAGCCAAAGGCATAAAATAATGGCAGACCAGTACGTAAGTATCCGAAACCTCAATTTCATCCTTCATGAGGTTCTAAACATTTCTTCTCTTTCCAAATTCGATTACTATAAAGACTATGACAAGGATTCCTGGGACATGGCCTTGCAAGCAGCCAAGGACATCGGAGACAAGCACTTGTTTCCGTCCTACAGGATCATGGATAAAGAGAAAGCTTATTTCAAAGACGGGAAAGTTTGGACCCACCCTGCCCTAAAGGAAGGGATCAGAGCCATTGCGGAGGGAGGATGGATTTCTTCCCACCAATCCTATGAGGATGGCGGTCAGCAGATGCCTTCAACGATGGTGAATGCAGCTCAGGTTATTTGGTATGCAGCCAATGCAAACATTTCTTCACATGCATTTCTGACACAGGGAGCAGCCAACCTTATTTATAGTTTTGGCTCTAAGGAGCTCCAAGATTCCTATTTGGGTCAATTGACAAGTGGGGCCTGGCAAGGTACCATGGCATTGACCGAACCCGATGCTGGTTCTTCTTTGAGTGACCTTACCAGTTCGGCTGAAGAACAGGGAGATGGAACCTATAAGATATTGGGGCAGAAGATCTACATTTCAGGTGGAGACACTCTTGCTGTGGACAATGTAGTTCACCTTACTCTTGCAAGGATTAAGGGGGCACCGGATGGAACCAGAGGAATTAGCCTTTTTGTTGTTCCAAAATTCAGATCTGAAAATGGAGACCTGGTAGGAAATGATGTGATCACCGCAGGGATCTACGGAAAGATGGGCCAAAAAGGTTATGTCGCTACCCATTTAATGATGGGAGAAAATGAAAATTGCCATGGCTATTTGGTTGGGGAGCCCAATAAGGGACTGTCTTATATGTTCCAGATGATGAATGAGGCCCGGATCGGAACTGGTCTCCTCGCCGCTGGAACTGCATCCGCAGCATACTACGCATCCTTGCAGTATGCAAATGAGCGCGTGCAAGGGCGTCTTCCATCTCAAAAAAATCCATTAAGCCCTCCAATAAAAATCATTGAACATGCCGATGTCAAAAGAATGCTCCTTTACCAAAGGGCTATTGTTGAGGGCAGTATAGGATTTCTAATGTTCTGTAGTCGATTGTCAGATGTAGCTTCTGTTGGTTCAGGGCAAGAGAAAACAGATGCAAACAACCTTTTTGAGATCCTCACTCCTATTGCAAAATCCTATCCTGCAGAATGGGGTAATTTTTCTGTGTCTCAGGCAATGCAGACTCTGGGTGGAGCCGGATATACGGATGATTTTCCCATTGAACAGATGTACCGTGACATTCGAGTGAATGCGATTTATGAGGGCACAACCGGCATTCATGGTTTGGATCTACTGGGAAGAAAAGTTGTAAGTGGAAATGGTATTTCATTTAAGCTTTTCATAGAGGCCATTCAAAAAACAGCCGCTCGTGCAACCGGAGATCACGGCAAAAAACTTGCCCAACTCCTTCTTTATGAAGCAAAATCATTACACGAGTGCACCCTCCATTTAACAGGTCTTGCCGCAAAGGAAGGACCTGATGTTTTCCTAGCAGATGCCACTTTGTATCTTGAATATTTCGCTCTGGTGACCATCGGTTGGCAATGGTTAGAACAATGCATTGCTGCAGAAAAGGGTCTAGAACAAACGGGTAGCAGTTCTGATAAAGATTTTTATCAGGGTAAGATCCAAACTGCCCGCTTCTATTTCCACTATGAGATCCCAAAAACAAGATCCCGTCATATGACCCTTATGGGAAATGAAAAGATCACTTTAGAAACCAAAAAAGAAGAAATCCAATGATCAGATCAACTTTGTTTTTAGTCCTGATGCTGGCAAGCCTTTCAACGTTGAATTCCCAGGATAGAATTTCCGGTGCAGTAGACGCTACCCGGTCTGCTGTAATTGCCCAGCAAGGAATGGTCTGCACCAGTCAACCATTGGCTAGCCAGGTGGGTCTAGATATTTTGAAAGCTGGTGGAAATGCGATCGATGCCGCCATAGCGGCCAATGCTGCCTTGGGCCTTATGGAACCCACCGGCTGCGGCATTGGAGGGGATTTTTTCGCTATTGTTTGGTCTGCAAAGGACAAGAAACTGTATGGCCTGAACGGAAGTGGCAGATCTCCAAAAGATTTGACACTGGACTATTTCCAGAAGAATAACTTCAAAAAAATCCCCGCATTCGGACCGTTACCTGTTTCTGTTCCTGGTGCCGTTGATGGCTGGTTTAGTTTGCATGAGAAACTGGGAAAAATGGAAATGGATGAGATCCTTGCACCAGCGATCAAGTATGCTGATGAAGGATTTCCTGTGAGCCAGTTGATCGCTTATTACATTGGCAGATCCGCAAATTTCCTTGGGAAGTATCCAAACTTCAATGAGACTTATACTATCGATGGGAAAGCGCCCAATGAAGGAGATATTTTTAAAAACCCATACCTGGCTAATACTTATCGGGCGTTAGCAGAAGGTGGCAGAGATGCCTTTTATAAAGGGGACATAGCAAAAACCATTGCCAGCTTTATCCAGGAGCAAGGCGGGTTCTTAAGTGAACAGGATCTTGCCGACCATCGATCTGAATGGGTCGAGCCCGTGGGCACAAATTACCGTGGGTACGATGTATGGGAACTGCCGCCTAATGGCCAGGGAATTGCCGCCTTGCAGATGCTAAATATCCTGGAGCTACATGATGTTGGATCCATGGGGTTTGGCAGCACAGAGTACATGCACCTTTTTACCGAGGCAAAGAAATTAGCCTACGAAGACAGGGCAAAATTCTACGCGGATATGGATTTCAATGAAGTGCCAGTCGAATGGCTGGTATCAAAGGAATATGCAAAACAAAGAAATGAACTGATCGATCCAAACCGGGCAGCAAGGGCCTACCCTGCTGGTGATATGGAACATGGGAACACCATTTACTTGTGTACCTCGGATAGCGAGGGAAATATGGTATCTCTTATCCAAAGCAATTACCGTGGGATGGGGTCAGGAATGGTTCCTCCCGGTCTCGGCTTCATGCTTCAGGATAGAGGCGAATTGTTCAGCCTGGAAGAAGGACATTTTAATGTCTATGAACCTGGCAAAAGACCCTTTCATACGATCATCCCAGCCTTTATGACCAAGAATGGAAAACCGGTAATGGCATTTGGTCTGATGGGTGGTGGAATGCAACCCCAGGGTCATGTACAAATAGTAGTCAACCTCATCGACTTTGAGATGGGACTTCAAGAGGCTGGAGATGCATCGAGGATGCAGCACTTTGGTTCTTCAGAGCCCACAGGAGGCACCATGACAGATGGTGGTCGGTTGGCACTTGAATCTGGATTTGACTATGAAGAGATCCGAGGTCTCATGCAAAAGAGACACCGTGTAACCTATGACCTGGGGAGCTATGGAGGCTATCAGGCTATATGGTTAAATGAAAAACAAGGCGTATATTACGGAGCAACGGAATCAAGAAAAGACGGTCAGGCCGTCGGTTATTGATCCGGCCTTTCCCCGGGCACCCCAAAGCGACAATTAAAAATTGTTGTAAAAGAACCAAAATGAATAGGATCCAAACCCTTGACCTAGGGTTTATGGGGCAACCTGAGGCAATCGCTGCTTATCTGGTTAATTCATCTGCAGGCCCCATTCTTATCGAAACAGGTCCGGCTTCCACTCTTCCCAATCTTGTAAAGGAATTAAACAAGCATGGTGTAAATCCTGAGGATATCAAGCATGTGTTTGTAACACATGTTCATTTAGATCATGCTGGTGCTGCCTGGTATTTTGCCAGAAATGGAGCCAATGTTTATGTTCATCCAAAGGGTCTTCCACATTTGAGGAATCCTGAACGATTATGGTCATCCGCTAAAAGGATCTACCAGGATAAAATGGAATTACTTTGGGGAGAGATGCACCCCATTTCAGGAAAGCTTTTGATCTCAGTCCCACATAAGAAACGTGTGAAAGTTGGGAACCTTAAAATCAGGGCCTTACATACGCCAGGCCATGCCAGCCATCACATCGCCTGGGAGATAAACGACATTCTCTTCGCAGGAGATGTGGCCGGAGTCAAAGTCCTAAGTGGGCCAGTAATGCCCCCTTGTCCACCACCGGATATTGATATCCAGGAGTGGCGCAACTCTATAAGATTGATCCTAGATCGCAGATATAAAAAACTATACCTAACACATTTTGGTGAAGTGGATGAGGTAAAGCCACATTTGGTAGAACTAAGGGGGAGGCTACAAAACTGGTCTAACTGGTTACACCCTTATTTTGAAAACGGTGTGAGTCGTGAGGAGGTTCTCCCAAAGTTTGTCAGCTATGTAGACAAACAATTGGCTGCGGCCGGGGTGTCAAATCAGGACAGGAAAAAGTATGAGTTGGCTAATCCTAGCTGGATGAGTGTAGCGGGCTTATATCGCTACTTTAAAAAACATATGACTCCTATAAGTGCAGAATAAAGTGTTGAAACTGATCAAGAAGAAATTTAGCAAGCTTTATATCAGCCTGCTGGAATACCTGATCGGTAGCAAACACTTCTCCCAGTGGTGCTCCGGAGGAGGCGCCAACCAAATTTAGGTAAATGAATGAAAAGGCACTCAGTACCAGAATGGAGAGAAAAAGGATCCTTGAAATTTTAGCTTTCATTGTATAGGGGCTGCGTGGGGTTATAAGCACAACACTTAAACGCGAAAATAAGCGAATTCATTTCCAAAGACCCTAAAAACCTCAAAAAGTTGCCTCCCGGACTTATTCTAACTTTATCTACCGAACCAGGACCTTCTTTGTACTTGCACCCTTATCTCCTTGAATTTCAATAAAATATAGTCCTGGACTTAAAGCCAGGTGGAAATCTCTTTCAATTTTTCTTTCATCTGCCTGGCAGGTAAAAAGCGCTTGCAGCCGTTTTCCCATCATGTCAGTAACAAAAACTTGCAGGGATTCTCCTGAGTTATTCTCAAAACTAATGTGAAGATTTCCAGAAGTCGGGTTTGGAAATAATTCAAATTCCACAAGACCTTCAATCTCTTCACTACTTGCTACTAGGTCAGCCGGAAAGCTTACGTAATGTATAGAGCTACCCAGATTAGTGTGCATGTCTCCTATCACTGCCAAACCTGGAATAAAATCTCGTTGATAAATCATGTGCATTTCCCCGTTCACTTCATAGGGATACAAAGTCCCATATACGATTTCTGAAATGGGACTCAACTCTGAAATTCCGTAGGGAGATTCGGATAGATCGATAGGTGCTTGCCATGTGACCCCGTTATCATCACTACGAGAAACAACTGTATGCCTGAAGTTAAGACCTGCAGTGTTGACATTATCCGCAAAATCCTCTTGGATTGCGGTAAAGGCCAGAATGATTCCATTTCCATTATCGACCCCTAAGGATGGATAGCTTGTCAGACCCTGCCCATATGTTGGAAGGGTTGATGTGATATCAAGGGTATCATTTCCATTTTTATCAAGCGCAAGATCAGTAAGGTCAGTCAATAGCACTGCTCCGTCCTCACCCAGATCCTCGTTCCAATAC
>JABDJM010000240.1 GCA_013002475.1 Saprospiraceae bacterium
GGATAAACACCATCGTGCAGGTTCACATTCCGATAGTTCTTTACTTCCATGAGGAAAAGCCCCCCTTCAGAGGTAAACCCAAGGAAGTCAACTCCCTTCAAACCTTCTCCACTTAGGTATCGAAAAAATTTGTGGTCGTCATACTTGATAACAGTCCAATCATTTGAAAACTGAAACTGAAGACCACTTTCTGAAAAGATCACAAGACCAAACTAAACGTCTACGTTAGCATACTTTGCATTAGCCTCAATAAAGGCCCTTCGTGGAGGAACTTCATCACCCATCAACATAGAAAAGACATGGTCAGCCTCTAGGGCATCTTCGATGGTTACCTGACGAAGAATTCTTGTATCTGGATCCATAGTTGTTTCCCACAGTTGATCAGCATTCATCTCTCCTAAACCTTTATAACGCTGGATCTTCACGGATGCATCATTTTCTCCCTTGCTATAGGCATCAATCGCTTCCTGCCTTTCCGCTTCATCCCAGCAATAGCGAAATTGCTTTCCTTTTTTCACCATGTAAAGCGGAGGTGCAGCAATGTATATATATCCTTGCTCGATCAATGGCTTCATGTAGCGGAAGAAGAAGGTAAGGATCAGCGTAACAATATGGCTACCATCAATATCGGCATCACACATGATTACAATTTTATGATACCTCAGCTTTTCAATGTTTAGCACCCTTGCTCCTTCTTTTTCCTCAATGCTAACTCCCAGAGCGGTAAACATATTTTTGATCTCCTCATTCTCATAGATCTTATGTTCCATCGCTTTTTCCACGTTAAGGATCTTACCCCTTAATGGAAGTATCGCCTGAAACATTCGATCTCTACCTTGCTTTGCTGTCCCGCCTGCAGAATCCCCCTCAACTAGGAAGATCTCAGAGGCTCCGGGATCCTTACTACTGCAATCGGATAATTTACCAGGAAGTCCGCTACCGGTGAGTACATTCTTTCGCTGCACAAGCTCCCGCGCTTTTCGCGCTGCATGACGGGCAGTAGCCGCCAATATTACTTTGTCAATAATTCGCTTGGCCTGCTGGGGATTCTCCTCTAGATAATGCGTCAAAGTTTCACCCACGACACGGGAAACAATTCCCGTCACTTCACTATTCCCAAGTTCACCCTTCGTTTGTCCTTTGAACTGTGGCTCAGCAACTTTCACACTCACTACAGCAGTTAGGCCTTCACGAAAATCTTCCCCGGAAATACTGAACTTCAATTTTTTGAATAAGCCATTATTATCTCCATAGGCTTTGAACAGGCGATTGACGGCTCTTCTAAAGCCAGCCACGTGTGTTCCACCCTCCCGGGTGTTGATATTATTTACGTAGGAGAAAATACTTTCCGAGTAAGTGGTATTGTATTGCATGGCAACCTCTACCTCAACATTGTCTTCTTTTCCAATAACATGGATGGGTTCCTGAATAAGTTTCGTTTTTCCCTGATCCAGATAGGAAACAAATTCCTTTAATCCTCCTTCTGAATAAAATTTTTCCTTTTTAGGATTACCTTCTTCATCTATTTCGCGCAGATCCGTTAGACTCAAATGAAGACCCTTATTTAGGTAACTCAATTCGCGTATCCGGCCCGCCAAGGTATCAAAGCGGTATTCCAGGGTTTCGAAGATTCCCGGGTCTGGTCTGAAGGTCACTTTTGTGCCCGTCTCATCGGATTTGCCAATGACTTCCACCTCAGATGTGGGTTTTCCTTTTGAGTAGGACTGCAAGAATACTTTGCCTTCTCTCCTTACTTCAGCCTTTAGGTCTATGGAAAGTGCGTTTACACAGGATACCCCAACGCCATGAAGTCCACCAGAAACTTTGTAAGTGTCTTTATCGAACTTTCCACCGGCATGAAGAACTGTCATGACTACCTCTAGGGCCGACTTTTGGAGCTTTTCATGCATCCCTGTCGGAATACCTCTTCCATTGTCCACTACGGAAATGGAATTGTCCTCATGGATGATAGTATCGATATGGGTACAATGGCCTGCAAGGTGCTCATCAATAGAGTTGTCAATTACCTCCCAGACAAGATGGTGGAGCCCCTTTGTGTCAGTGCTTCCAATATACATTCCGGGTCTTCGGCGAACGGCTTCCAGGCCTTCAAGAGCCTGAATATTACTCGCACTATAATCCCCGTTGTTAGTAGTTTTTGTATCAATTTTTTCCTCTGAATCCATCCTGCAAAAGTACGAAAAATTGGGCAGAAAATCAAGCTGGCTTCCTAATTAAAAAATGCTTTTAAGGCCTTTAAAATCAATTATTTATACATTCTTATTTCTTTTTCTTTTTCCTTCAAATTTTATCTCGAAAAAGGCATCAAAATGAAGGCATTTTTTGATGAATAAATACTTTACCCAAAACGACCTAAAATAAACTATTTTGTCTCTTGTAACGTTAAATGCGCTTCCAGATGAAATGCCATTGATGAAAAATATTTCGAACCTCGAACAACTGCAGGAAAAGGACCTCCCCGTCTTTTGTGATCAAACGTTGAAGGGTTCCGTTGGAATAAAAAAGTGGATGCTTCAGGGAGATCTTGGATCAGGTAAAACCACCCTGGTGAAAGCATTTTGCAAGGTCCTTGGTGTTCAGGAGGAGGTAAGCAGTCCAAGTTATTCTCTGGTGAATGAATACGAAGGAGTTTGGGAAGGCGAGACGATTCGAATCTTTCATATTGATCTTTACAGATTGGAATCCATCGAAGAAGCACTGGGAATAGGCATTGAAGAGTATCTGGAGGGGGATTCATTTTGTTTTATTGAATGGCCGGATCTGATTCGCCCAATCTGGCCACATGATAGTCAGGAAATTAAACTCCTTATTGAGGATGAATCGAATCGAAAAATCTTATTTTTGTAGGCTACCAACCCCTTTGGCGCAGGCAAAAATAATAGCGCAGGTATGAGCGAAAAAAAAAGGATTCCTATTCCTGAAGGCATTACCCAAGAATCTCTGCAGCCTCAAGTTGAAATGCTGCAACTCAAGCGAAGACCTAACAAACTCTTCATCGGGATTCCAAAGGAGGCTTCAAAAAAAGAACATCGAGTGGCCCTTGTTCCGGCTTCTGTAGCTTTGCTTACAGGAAAGGGGCATCGCATAGTTATGGAAATGGGGGCGGGCGAGATGGCAAATTATTCGGATCACAGATTGTCTGAAGCCGGTGCTGAGATAGCCTACGATAAGGAACAAGTTTTTAAGGCTAACCTGATTCTAAAGCTTTCCCCACCAACCCTGGAGGAGATTGACCTCCTTAGACCTGGTCAGGTTATCATATCCCCATTACATCTTCCCATTGTTACGGCTGAAATACTCCACCGGCTAAAGGAAAAGCGAGTAATTGCTGTGGCCTTAGAACACATCAAAGATGAGGAAGGAGGTTTTCCAGTGGTTCGCATCATGAGTGAAATTGCAGGAAGTTGCGCGATGCTGACAGCTGCGGATCTGATGACAAACAGCCGAGGTGGTAAAGGTGTACTACTCGGTGGGGTCAGTGGCGTTCCTTCTGCAAAGGTGGTTATTCTTGGAGCAGGAGTGGTTGCCGAATTTGCCACCAGAACTGCACTAGGCTTAGGCGCCGAGGTCAGGATATTTGATAACAACATCTACAAGTTGATGCGGATCCAAAATCGGGTAGGTAGAAAACTAAATACCTCCTCATTGATTCCCTTCCAGCTTGAAAAAGAATTGATGAGCGCGGATGTGGCCATTGGAGCTATGCATTCGAAGACGGGCAGAACGCCAATCATAGTAAGTGAGGATACTGTTTCCAAAATGAAACCTGGTTCGGTGATCGTTGATGTATCCATTGACCAGGGAGGATGCTTTGCAACCTCTGAGGTGACAAGTCTGGAAGCTCCTACTTTTGTAAAACACGAGGTAATCCATTATTGCGTTCCCAATATTGCTTCCAAAGTTGCCAGGACATCTTCTATAGCAATCAGCAATATTTTTACGACCATGTTGAGTAAAATGGCCGGCTCTTCCAATTTTGAAGCTACTATCTA
>JABDJM010000356.1 GCA_013002475.1 Saprospiraceae bacterium
CTTGGAGCTGGAGTGGTTGCCGAATTTGCTACCAGGACCGCTCTAGGATTAGGAGCTGAAGTCCGAATTTTTGATAATAACATTTACAAGTTGATGCGGATCCAAAACCGAGTAGGCAGAAAACTAAATACGTCCTCTCTGATCCCTTTCCAGCTTGAAAAAGAATTAATGAGCGCTGATGTGGCCATTGGAGCTATGCATTCAAAGACAGGCAGGACTCCGATTATTGTGAGTGAGGATACTGTTTCTAAAATGAAACCAGGTTCGGTGATCGTTGATGTATCCATCGACCAGGGAGGCTGTTTTGCTACTTCTGAAGTTACCAGCCTGGATGCACCAACTTTTGTTAAGCACGAGGTTATCCACTATTGCGTTCCTAATATTGCTTCCAAAGTTGCCAGGACATCTTCTATAGCAATCAGCAATATTTTTACGACCATGTTGAGTAAAATGGCCGGCTCTTCCAATTTTGAAGCTACTATCTACGATGATCAGGGAATCCGGAATGGGGTGTACATTTATAAAGGATGCCTGGTAAACGACTACCTAGGAGATCGATTTAAGATCAAATCCATGAGCCTCGATCTGCTCCTGACGAGCAATCTCTAATCCACATACAACTCATCGTAGATTTTCTCCAACAAGGGATCTGCATGTAACTCCAAATCCATAAATTTTTCAGGATTACTTCGATACGGTTCCTGGAGTATGTAATCCTTTATGGTCTCACCTGTATGGACATTGGTGGTGGTATGTAGTAGAACCACGACTTTCTCTTTTTCAAAATATTTCATTTCCCGAAGGATCACTTGCATAGGTAAGCGAGTAGCCATACATATGTCTTGCAAGGACATCCGATAATCAAAATGTTTGAATAGGGTCAGAATATCTGCAACCGTCAGAAACGGCTTATCTGAAAGAGCTGGTCCCTCCCGCTTATCCAATGGATTCGAAAGTGAATAATAATACTTGAGCTTGTTAGTATAAGAAGTCCTCAAGACCTTATTCAATACAAAAAATTGTAGCCTGCTTCTAACCTCACTGGAAGTTAATCCTGTTTGTAGTTTGATTTGTTGTTTGGATAAAAGTCCGTCCGGCTGTTCATCGAACAATAGAAGTAAGTCCCTATCGCTGATTTTTGCTTGGCCATTTTTCAGATTGCCCTTTTGGGAAGCGATCAGCCAACCAATCAGTCCTCCAAGAGCGAGGACGATAACGACCAAAAAACTGATAGCGATGATAATTCCAGGTTCCAAAAGTGGTTGCTATTTGCTCTTATGAATGGAAAATGATCTTTCTGAAGCCCGAAAATAAAGGCTTTTTGCGACATACTCGACCAATTTACATATTTAGTCGACCAAGTACTGGGTTAATGAAGGTACTAGGTATTGCATAGTACCTTGTTGGGTTATATATTTGCAATATGAACCTCGATAATACAAAAGCACAAATGAGGAAGGGAGTCCTGGAATTATGCATTCTGGGAATCATTTCTGAAAAAGAAGCTTATCCATCAGATATAATTAAAGACCTGAAAGAGGCCCAGTTGATAGTTGTTGAAGGGACCTTGTACCCTTTGCTAACTCGACTCAAAAATTCAGGTCTGTTACATTATAGTTGGAAAGAGTCTACTTCCGGACCGCCAAGAAAATATTACCATATTACGGATCAGGGAGTCGAATTTTTGGATGGACTTTCTAACCATTGGAAACAGTTAGTTAAGGCCGTTAAATTAACCACTAAAAACATCAAAGCTAAATGAATAAAGTCTTAAACATTAACCTGGGTGGATATCCTTTTACTATTGATGTGGATGCCTATGACCATCTGGATCAATACCTGGCCACCATTGAAAATCATTTCCGCAGCTCAGAAGGTTGTGAGGAAATAGTTTCTGACATCGAATCCAGAATGGCCGAATTATTCAGAGAGCATCTCGGGAAAGATGAGATTGTTACCTCTAAGGATGTCGAAAAAGCCATCTTGATAATGGGAACTCCTGAAGAATTTGGCGCTGACCCAATTGAAGAGGGAGCCGCAAGATCATCCCGGATGGGAGACGATGGATTCAAATTTGGAAAACGACTATTTCGTGATGCTTCCGACAGTCAGGTAGCTGGCGTTTGCTCTGGTCTTTCAGCATATTTCGGGATCGAAGATCCTGTATGGCTTCGAATTGCCTTCGTCATATTTACTCTCTCTGGAGGAGCGGGGATCCTGTTGTATATTATTCTTTGGGCAGTACTTCCGGAGGCTAAAACTCCGTCTGATTTTCTGGCTATGAAAGGAGAGCCGATCAATGTCAACAATATTGGCCGTAAGGTTGAAGAAGAAGTCGAGAAGTTCACCCAAAGGATGGATGATTGGGGTAAGGATTCCAAGTCCAACAAATTTTGGAAAGGAAAAAAAAAAGCCAAGGAGAAGGAGGTAGTGGAGAAAATGGTGAATCCTGGCTATCCTGGATAGCAAATGCTTTTTCTTCAGGGGTCAGAGTCGTCGGTTGGATCCTAAAACCATTCCTTTATCTGATTCTTTTTGCTCTTTTGATCGCCATGATCGCGTTCTGGTTTAGCATGGGAGCTGTGGCAATATTTGGAGCGGACTATCTTGAATTTGCGCTTACCAATTCAAAGCTCCTGAATTTCGCTTTCGTTGCGCAGATCTTTTTGCTGGTTGGTATCCCGATATTAATGATCATCCTGACTCTTTATGGACTACTAAGAAATCGGGCCTACCAAATAAAACCCATAAGAAGAAAACTCGATTGGATCTGGGCCGGAAATCTTGCTCTATTGTTCGTCTGGGTGATTTTTGTCGGAAACGATTTTACCAAAGAACATCACGAGACTTATTCGGATTCACTGGAAGGAAGTGGTGATCCTGTTTCACTAGTAATTAATTCCCCTGAGATAAATGATTATCAGTTTGGTATCCACGCACCCTGGGTGAAAGTGGCTGACCAACAGTTTTTTCAGCATGCCTTATTAGATATTGCACAGTCTGAGGACAGCAAGATCGTGGTCAATCGAAAGATCCAGGCGAGAGGAAAAAATTACGGGATGGCAGTATCGAGGGCAGAAAGTATGGAATATGATTTTGCGGTTGAAGGTCAGGAAATCATGTTGTCGGATTTTTTCATGATTCAACCATGGAGTCAATGGAGAGGACAAATTCTTAACTATGAGATCCTTCTTCCTGTTGGGCAGAAGGTAATCCTACCGGACCTCGGAAATTTTATCGATGTAAAATTAGATCTGGAAAATTTAACAGAATCTCCTCGAAGGGAAATTGGGAAGATCTGGGAAATGACTGAGAATGGATTGCGATGTATGGATTGTCAAACAATCTAAACAAGAAAATATAACCCCAAAGCCAGACCCCGGGACATGATTTGAACCATGGCTCCGGGGTTTTGTTCTTTTAAAAAAGCCTAAATGAAAAAGAAAGCTATTTGGAACGGAGAGACATTAGCAGAAAGCGATGATCTGGTCAATGTAGAGGGCAACTACTACTTTCCTGAATCCAGTATAAACAAGGAATTTTTTCAACCGTCAGACACAGAGACTATGTGTCCTTGGAAAGGCATGGCCAACTATTATTCCATAAAGGCAGGCGGAAAGGAAAACACCGATGCTGCCTGGTATTATGCCGACCCAAAAGAAGCAGCCTCTAAAAT
>JABDJM010000399.1 GCA_013002475.1 Saprospiraceae bacterium
AATGACAAGAGAGCCCATAATCCATATCAGAACGTTTGTTCTCATTATTGCTCTCACCTTCATTTTCGGAGGTGAAGGCCTTGAGGCTCAACGAAATATCGTCCCAAACGGGAGTTTCGAAGAGTATAGCAATCCTCCCCTTGGTTGGTTTTACCGCGGAGACCACTTTTCGAGAGTGATAAAATATTGGGACTCACCGACCGCCGCCAGTCCTGATGTTTTTGGGCCCAAAGTTCTTGTACCTGAGCTGTGGGCTGAAAAGGGCTTTGGTGAGCATACTGCCAGGAGTGGCAGCACTATGGTCGGTATTACCGTGTATGGCTGCGATGAAGGGAAGCCCCATTGCCGTGAATACTTACAGATCCATCTGGCAGAACCACTTGTAAAGGGACAGCGGTATGATATTAAAGGATATTTCAGCCCACTTGAGCGATCCCTTCGGGTAAACAAATTTGGATTTGCCTTTTCAAAAGAGCCTCAAAAAAAGTTGTCCGATGAAATCATTGATTTAAAACCTACTCATAAAGCGCGATTTCCGTTCGGAAACGCCGGTACCTGGACCCTCCTTCAAAAAGAGTTTGTGGCACAGGATGAATCTGAGTTTTTGATCCTGGGTAATTTTTCACCTGACGATAATACCATCGTTGAAAAAGTGGAGAACCATCTAAACTATGGCTACTACTATGTGGATGATATTTCTCTCAAAAAACTAGAACCCATCCTGGAGGTGCCAGTCCAGGAAGATGACCTTAGTAAGATCAAATTAGTGCCTGGCAAGGTGGTTACTCTAAAGCACATTTACTTTGACCATGACAGAGTAGAATTACTTCCCCGATCTTTTATCGAGCTCAATAAATTAAAATCACTCCTTTCGAGAAATCCCAATCTTGAGATCGAGATCCGGGGCCACACAGATAATGTGGGTGATGACTTATACAATTTATCCTTATCCAAACGCCGGGCACAATCAGTCGCCAAGTATTTATTTGATCAGGGTATTTCAAAGCCACGAATCCGTTACGTAGGTTTTGGAAGCGAACAACCTATTTCGGATAATGAAACAAATGATGGTCGGCAACTGAACCGTAGAGTCGAATTCCTGATACTTAGCAAATAGCTTTTTTCATCCGTAAGTGTATCCTTACCTTGGCCGCATGTTGGAAGCCTTTTTTGATCCGATGGCTATTGAAGCGGGTTGTGACGAAGCCGGCAGGGGATGTCTGGCAGGTCCGGTGGTGGCCGCTGCGGTGATCCTCCCAAAGAATTTTCAACATCCCATTCTTAACGATTCAAAGATTCTTACTGAAAGCCAAAGGGACGAATTAGTCCCGATCATTAAAAGGAATTCTATATCCTGGGCGGTTGCCTCTCTCAGCCCAAAAGAAATTGACAGACATAATATTCTGAATGCTTCTTTTTTGGCCATGCATAAGGCTATCGGAAAACTGAAAGTCCGGCCTGGCCACCTGCTGATCGATGGCAACAGGTTTATACCCTATTTAGATATTCCATTTCAATGCATCATCAAAGGGGATAGCAAGTATGCTTCGATTGCTGCTGCCAGTGTGCTTGCAAAAACACACCGGGATGCTTACATGAAAAAGTTGGATACCAAGTTCCCTCAATACCAATGGAGTAGCAACAAAGGGTATCCTACTCAAGCTCACCGAAAAGGAATTGAGGCGCACGGACCAAGCAAACATCATCGGATGAGCTTCCGGTTATTGCCTCCGCCGCCGCAAGGAATTCTATTTGAAAAGTAGAACCGGGAAACCGATCCTAATTTAGGAAAGGGTTACTACCCTTTTCAAAGCCAATAGATGTTTTTGGGCCATGGCCTGAATACACCACACAACTATCCCCTAGCGGAAAAAGTTTTTCACGAATACTACTTAATAAAGTCTGCATATCGCCCCCTGGAAGGTCAGTCCTCCCAATACTCCCATAGAAAAGGACATCACCTGCTATCAAATAATCTTCCTTCTTATTCCAAAGAGATATGCTTGCTGGACTATGACCGGGAGTGAAGATCACCTGAAGTTCAGTATCTCCGAATTTGATCTGCTCTCCCTCCTCAAGAAAATGGCCTGGCGAAGGTGATTCTTCCACCTTGGGTATACCATACAATTGTGAAACCTGCGGGACAGACTCCAGAACCGGAAGCTCCCCTTGATGGATCTCCAGCACAAGGTTGTAATGGCGAGCTA